>NZ_JBHUIW010000004.1:0-257175 GCF_042682915.1 Rhodoplanes azumiensis
ATACTGCGCCCAGATCCTCGGACATCGGACGCGTTAACCTGGATTCGGAGCCCTGGCGCCGGATCCGGGATGCAGGAACCGCCGGACGGCGGCCAGCGCGGCGACGACGGCGCGGGTCGGACGGGCCGCAGGCTCCGCCCCGACCGGCACGAGCCCGCCCCCCGCCGGAGCGCGGGCACGCCTCCGGAGCGCGGGAACCCGTCCGGGGCCGGGCCACGCCCCGTGACGCGACGAGAGGCGCATCGGCGAACGGACGCGCGACGCCGAAACGAAATCGGCGTCATCGGCCTTGACGGTCGACGACGCCGGTCATCTCGCTCGACGCATGGCGGTCCGCCGCATCGCCGGCGGGCCGCCCGTGGGCGACCCGCATGGCCATGCTCAGAGTCTCACTTCGCCTTCGCCGGAGCGGCAGCGGCCGTCCGCGCCGGAGCCGGCCCGACCAGGATCGGATAATCCTTGATCATGCTGACGCCGTTGAGCGGCTTGGCGTTGCCCTCGTGGCAGGTGGCGCAGTTGGACTTCAACACGTCACCCATGGGCCCGAGCCGGTTCTCCGGGAACACCGGCTTCAGCGGCTCGAGGAACTCGTTGTTCAGGGCCCGGGTCATCCGGATCCCGTACCACGCGGTCGCCCGTTGCGGGGTGCTCTGATCCCAGGCCACGAACGAACGACTGTTGTGGCAGTAGGTGCAGTTGACGCCCAGCCCTTGCGAGACGTGCATCATGAACCCGTAGGTCGCTTCGGTCGCCTGCATGGAAGCCATGTCACGGCTGTGAAGCACGCGGGTGGCCGGCACGACGCGGAGATCCTCGGAGGCCTTCAGGAACGATCCGAAGGTCTCGTTCGGGAGCGACGAGAAGGCGGCCGTCTCCGACCCCTTGTTCTGGCTGATGCGCGTGCCGACGGTCCGGAACGCCCGCGGCGGCAGCGGCTCGGACCAGGTGTTCGCCGGCACCGGCTGGCCGCGATGGCACGCCCAGCAGGTGACGCCGGTGTCGGCCACGTGGATCTTCCAGCTGCCGTTGATGTAGCGGACCATCTCCAGCATGCGGCGGGAGACGATCTTGGTGTAGGGCCGATCCGCGGCGAGATCGTTCTCGTCGTGGCAGTAGGCGCAGCCCTGCTCGGGCGACACCCAGGTGGTGATGTCGGTCATCAGCCGCAGGAAGTCGTTGGCGTCCATGTCGCCGAGAACCTTCAGGTTCTTGTACTCCTGGGACGCCTTCCTGTTGGCCTTGTCCACCGCCGGAGCCGGCTCCGGCAGACGATTGGCGACCGCCTTGGCGGCGGCGGCGCGGGCCGTGATGTTCTCCTCCATGGCCAGGCCGCGGAAGCCGCGCTGAACCGACTGCACGGGCGAGAACTCGAAGGTGTTCACCACGAAGATCACCGCCAGGACAGCGGCGACGACCCCGATCAAACCGACCGTGAACTTGCTCATGGCAGGACTCCCGTCAGGGTGTTCGGATCCACGACGGGCGGGAACACTGCCGGGTAGGTCGGAACCAAGCCGTGCTTCACCCCCCACAGGAACCAGTTGTCAACCACGGTCCCCGAGAGGAGCATGCCGATGCCGCCGGTCAGCGGGCAAAGGACCGCGAACCACCACGCCCAGCGGTGAATGGACTCGGCCGTCGCGTTGAAGCCCATCGTCCACCGCCAGAACAACGCACCGCGCTCGTAGGCGGTGCCGCGGTCGACGATCTGCTCGACCTCCCGCTCGCCGCCGAAGTGACTCATCGCCAGAACGGTCGCGCCGTGCATCGCGAACAGCACGGCGGAGCCGTACAGGAACGCGATCGAGAGCATGTGGAAGGGGTTGTAGTACAGGTTGCCGTAGCGGATCGAGAACGCCGCCGTCCAGTCGAGATGCGGGAAGATCCCGAACGGCACGGCCTCGGCCCAGCTGCCCAGCAGAACCGGGCGGATGAAGCCGATGACGAGGTACAGCCAGATCGCCGAGGCGAACGCCCAGGCGAGATGCGTCCCCATCCCGAGCACCCGCGCCCGCTTGTAGACGTGCCACCACCACAGCAGGATCGACACCGTGAGGAAGAAGCCGGCGATCAGCCACCAGCCGCCCTCGTTGAGCGGCGGAATGCTGATGCCGTACTTGGGCGCCGGCGGCTCGAGCGCGAGCCACGGCAGCTGACGGACGAACTGGATCGGATCCCAGTTCACCGAGGCCCACATGTTGAGCCCGATGATCTCGATCGCCACCAGACCGCAGAGCACCGATGCCACCCCGGTCCATCCGAGATAGATCGGACCGATCTGCGCGTCGCCGATCTTGCCAAGCCAGTAGGAGAAGATCCCCTTTCCCGTCCTGGCGCCCAGGCTCCCGGGCAGCGGGACGCCGACATAGGCGGGCCCGCGGACCTGAACCTGGGTGAAGATGTTTTGATACTCGGCCATGAAATGCCCTCCTAACGCCAGATCGGGAGGTCAAGCCACCAGTTCCACCACTCCGGCCAGCCGCGCGACCAGAACGGACCACTGATGACGATGCAGACGGCGCTCCAGAACGCGGAACTGAGCGCCAGGAACAGGCCGAGCCGATGAATGCCGAGCGTTCCGACCGAGTAACCGATCGTGTCGCGGAAGATCGTATTCTCGTGCTCCGCGCCCTTGACGACCTCGCCCTCTCCGGGATTGGCAGCCGAGAGGATCAGAGATCCGTGCATCGCCAGCGCGAGCGTCGTCGTAAAGAAGAACGTTATCGCCAGCATATGCGCGGGGTTGTAATGGAAGTGCAGGTACTGGTATCCGATATTGGACACCCAATCGAGGTGGCTCATGATGCCGTAGGGGAAGCCGTGCCCCCAGGCGCCCATCAGCACCGGACGAATGACGACCAACGTGAAATACGCGAAGATCGCGAAGCCGAACGCGACCGGGATGTGATAGCCCATGCCGAGCTTACGTGCGATCTCGGCTTGCCGGAGCGCCCACGACACGAATGCGCCGAGAGCGCAGACCGTGATCAGCTGCCACAAGCCACCTTCCTTGAGCGGGGCGAGCTTGAGCCCGTAGCTCAGGTCCGGCGGTGCGATGTTGATCTGCCAAATGTTGAAGGTCGGCCCGAGGGCCGCGCCGTAGACGATCAAGAGGGTTCCGAGTGTCGCGAACAGGATCGTCGTCAC
This sequence comes from Rhodoplanes azumiensis, assembly GCF_042682915.1. Taxonomy (NCBI): domain Bacteria; kingdom Pseudomonadati; phylum Pseudomonadota; class Alphaproteobacteria; order Hyphomicrobiales; family Nitrobacteraceae; genus Rhodoplanes; species Rhodoplanes azumiensis. The sequence continues at coordinate 3,148 of NZ_JBHUIW010000004.1, forward strand.
TCCGAAGAAGCCGACATAGAACGGCCCCACCCAAAAATCGAAGAGATCCCCGCCGATCAACGTCCCCCCGCGGACGCGATACTTTCGTTCAAAGCTGAGCATGGCCATGCTCTGTCCTCCGCTCAGGTAGCGCCGCAAGCGCCGCCCCGTTTTCGATCCCGGCTACGGGCGGGGCGCGAGGTCGCGCCACCGCCCGCCGACCGGTCTTGCGGCTCAGGTCAGCAGATTCGGCGTCATGATCGACGCCGCCTTTGCCGGGACGTTCTGCGGGAACTCAAGCCAGTTGAGGCGCGAGGTGCCGAGCAGGATGAAGTGGATCAGCAGCGCCAGAATGGTGAGGAACGTGAACAGCGCCACCAGAACACGCCGCGGATCGAAAAGAAGCCAGATCTTCCACATGTCTAACTCTCCCCTTCCTTAGACCAGCGACGTCACGACGTCCTGCAGCATCACCCAGCCGGCAGGAGCCTTCGCGAGCCACGGACGGAAGTTCCACGCGAGGACGTGGGCGATCGCAGCGACGACGATGAAGCCGACGAAGCTGGAAACGAAGATGGCGTGGAATTCCTTCGCCTCAGCCTCGGACAAGCCTGACAAAGACGTATCAGCCATGGAGATAATCTCCGATGAATGGCCTTGCGGCCGTTACCGCGCCCATCCCGCGCGGCTTGGGAAGTCGTGGCGAGCCACGACGATCTGTCGCCCGGCAGCGTCGGGCGAAGCTCTTGGAACGCCGTCATCCCATGAAAGCGAACGGGACGTACTTGCAGGCCGCCGCGCGCGCCTCGGCGATGACGGACCGGTCACCGGACTCCTTGCTCATGCGCGACGCACGTTGAAGGAGCCGACGTCCGATGGCCTCCAGCAGGAAGGCCACGAAGGCCGCCGCGAAGATCAGGCGATAGTCCATCGCCTCCTTCGCCGAGTGGCCCGCCAAGAGGCGCTGCGACAGGCGCTCCGTTCTCTCAGCCATGAGCATACCCTCCTGTTGAATGACTGACCGCCGGCACCTGCGGCGCACGGCGTGAATCCGTTGATGAAAAAGCGAGGCGTGGGGCCGGACGCGGAAGCGGGGTCATACCGTCTCTCCCATCGCCGCGGCGTCGACGCCGAGAACATGTCGTTCCGTCACCCGCTCCTCGCCGGCCGCCCGGGCGCTGCGCTCGGCCGCGTCGCGCAGACGCTTGGCGGCCGAGATGCGCACCAGCACGGGCTGCCGCTCGACCAGACGGTCGAGCGCCCGCTTGGCGGCGTCGTCCCACGGCAGCTCGCGGTGCAGGCGCGACGGCGTCGCCTCGACGGCGTCGAGCGCACTGCCGAGCGGCAGAATGTGGAAGAGCGCGTCGAACAGCGAATTGCAGACCTCCTGGATCAGGTAGGTCGCACCCGCATAGCCCATGAACGGCGTGCCGGTGTGGCGCCGCACGATCGCGCCCGGGAACGAGGCCGGGATGAAGGCGGCGCGGCCGCCGATCTCGGCCAGATACATGCGCTCGTTATAAGACCCGAACAGGACGAGCGGCGTCTTCTCGTGGATCGCCCTGCGCACCGCCGCGTTGTCGGGCTTCACGCCGGCCGATCGGGCGACCGCGAAGTGACACGGCAGGCCCATCTCCTCCTCGAGGAAATGACGCACACCGCGGGCGTAGGTCTCGGTCGCGACGATGCCGAAGCTCGCCGTGCCGAAGAAGTCCTGGGTCACCGAGCGCCACAGATCCCACAGCGGCTTCACGGTGGTGTGCAGCTCGCGGGCGATGAACGGCTCCGGATCGAGACCGAGGAGCTCGCCCAGCGCACGCAGGAACTTGGTGGTCGAGTGCAGTCCGATCGGCGCCTGCAGATAGGGGCGCTCCAGCGTCTCGCACAGCAGCCGGCCGAACTCCCGGTACAGGCAGACGTTGACGTCGGCGTCGGCGAGCCGCGGGATGTCGGCGAGATGCGTGCCGAGCGGGAACACCAGGTTCACCTCGGCGCCGATGCCCTCGACCAGGCGTCGGATCTCGGCGAGGTCCGACGGCATGTTGAAGGTGCCGTAGCACGGGCCGACGATGTTGACGCGCGGCTTCTCGCCGGGCTGGCGCGGCTTGCGGTCCGGCACCTTCCTGGAGCCGTACTCGCTCCACAGCCACGCCATCGCACGGTTGGCGCTCTGCCACTGGTCCTCGTCGATGGTGCGCGGCAGGAAGCGCTTGATGCCGGTGCCCTCGGGCGTCACGCCACCGCCGATCATCTCGGCGATCGAGCCGGTGACCACCACGGACGGCAGGTCGGGATCCAGCACCTTGTGGGCGCGGTGCATGGCGCCTTCGGTGCCGTGCTTGCCGAGCTCTTCCTCGGACAGGCCGGTGACGACGACGGGCAGCTCGTGCGGCGGCAGCGCGTCGGTGTAGTGCAGCACCGCGGTGACCGGCAGGTTCTCGCAGCCGACCGGTCCGTCGATGATCACCTGCAGGCCCTTCACGGCCGTGAACACGTAGACCGAACCCCAGTAGCCGCCGGCGCGATCGTGATCGAGGAGGAGCATCAGATCATCTCCTCCGCCTTGCGCTTCTTGGCCTGCGCGGCGAGCTGGCGCCGCACCTTCTCGCGAAACTCCGGCCGCGCCTTCGGCACGTCCTCGTGGACGCCGGCCGTGTCGCCGATGCCGACGCCGCGGAACAGCTCGGTCATGGCGTCGAAGCGCGCCTTGTTGGCCATCGCGGTGTTGACCACGACGGCGAGCGAGCCGGCGCCGGCGACGCCCATCAGCGGGCGCGCCGAGATCAGATTGGTGAAGTAGAGGGCCGGGATGCCCTGCTGCTTGGCGTGCTGGACGACCGGCGTCGTGCCGATCGCGAGATCGGGCGCGAAGGCGTCGACGGCCGCGATGTCCTGCTCGAGCGAGGCGCGGTACTGCACCTTGACGCCCTTCGTCTCGAGCCACGTCCGGTCGCTCTCCGACCAGCGGGTGCGCGGGCAGGCCGTGCCGACATACGGAACCTCGGCGCCGCTCTCGATCAGCAGGCGGGCGACCAGGAGCTCGGAGCCCTCGTAGCCCGACACCGTGATGCGGCCGCGCACCGGATTGGCGGCGAGCGCACTCTTGATGGCCGGCAGCATCCGCGCCTTCGCGGCGTCGACCTTGTCGGCCGAGACGCCGCAGGCGACGCCGATCGCGTCGAGCCAGGCCGCCGTGCCGTCGACGCCGACCGGCGCCGAGCCGACGATCGGCCGGCCGGCCGTCTCGAACTCGCGCAGCGAGGCCGTGTAGAACGGATGAATGGCGGCCACCACGGCGCAATCCAGCGCCGCATAGAGCTCGCGCCATTCGCGGGTCGGCACCACCGGGCCGGCGGCGAGCCCCAGCGGCTCCAGCATCATGCCGATGCCGATCGGATCGGCCGGGAACATCTCGCCGAGCAGCGTGACGGTCGGCTTGTCGCTGCGGCCGCCGCGCGGCGCCTGCACGGGGCCCTGCTCGGCCTCGTTGCGCGCATAGGCGAGCATGGCGCCGGCCAGCACGTCCTTCGCCTCGGCATGGGTCGGCACGCCGAAGCCCGGCACGTCGATGCCGATGACGCGGACGTCGTTGATGGTCTTGGGCAGGAGCTGCAGCGGCACGCCCGACGCGGTCGGGACGCACAGATTGATGATCACGACGGCGTCGTGGCGGGCCGGATCGGCGAGCTTGAAGACGGCCTCGTGGATGTCCTCGAACAACTTGCCGGTGACCAGCGTCTCGGAGTTGAACGGAACGTAGCCGACGCTGCGCCGCGCGCCGTAGAAGTGCGACGTGAAGGTGAGCCCGTAGACGCAGCAAGCCGAGCCGGACAGCACCGTCGCGGTGCGCCGCATCCGCAGGCCGACGCGCAGGCTGCCGAAGGCCGGGCACATCGACTGCGGCTGGTCGTGCGGGCCGACCGGATAGTCGGCCGCGTAGCGATCGAGCGTCTCGGTCTTGCCGGCGGCGGCCGCCGCCTTGCGCATCTCGTCGACCCCGGCGTGACAGCCGCCCGCGGCCGAGCCGACGTCCCCCGGCGCCGCCTCGGCCGGCGCAGCGGAACCGGTCGTCGCCTGATCGAGCGTCACGGCCGCGGCGGTGTCGTACACCACCTCGGTGCTGGCGCTGGTCGCGACTGCGGTATCGGGTCGGCTCGACGTCATGATGAAACGCTAAGTCTCCGGTCCGGGCAACGTCTCAGACGGTGTCGTAAATCACTTCGAGCGACGGCTTCGGCGCGAAGCTGCCGCCGCGCATGTCTTCCTGGGTCGCCGGCATCAGCACGACGTCGCGGCCGACCGTGTCGCTCGAGAACAGGCCGAGCAGCGCGTCCTGCGACAGCGGCTTCGGCCGTTGCGGCGGCGCCTCGGCGACGTTGGTCGCGAGCTGCTCGAACAGCGGCGCCCACTCGGTGCCGGGCCGGCCGACGATCTGATAGGCGGCGCTCTTGCGGCGGATGTCCTCGTTGGCGGGAATCGCGGCGAGCACCGGGATCCCGGCCTTCTCGGCGAAGGCCTTCGCCTCGCCGGTGCCGTCGTCCTTGTTGATCACCATGCCGGCGACGCCGACATTGCCGCCGAGCTTGCGGAAATACTCCACGGCCGAGCAGACGTTGTTCGCGACATAGAGCGACTGCAGGTCGTTCGAGCCGACCACGATGACCTTCTGGCACATGTCGCGGGCGATCGGCAGGCCGAAGCCGCCGCACACCACGTCGCCCAGGAAGTCGAGCAGCACGTAGTCGAAGCCCCACTCGTGGAAGCCGAGCTTCTCCAGCGTCTCGAAGCCGTGGATGATGCCGCGCCCGCCGCAGCCGCGCCCGACCTCCGGGCCGCCGAGCTCCATGGCGAACACGCCGTCGCGCTTGAAGCAGACGTCGGAGATCGTGATCTCCTCGCCGGCCAGCTTCTTCCGCGACGAGGTCTCGATGATGGTCGGGGTGGCGCGGCCGCCGAACAGCAGCGAGGTGGTATCGCTCTTCGGGTCGCAGCCGATCAGCAGGACACGCTTGCCCTGCTGCGCCATCATGTAGCTGAGATTGGCGAGCGTGAAGCTCTTGCCGATGCCGCCCTTGCCGTAGATGGCGATGATCTGCGTCGCCTTCGACGACGACGTCGGCACCGGATCGGGCTCGATCGCGGCTTCGGCGCGCAGGTGGGCGGGGTCCATCGGCATCGGAGCGTTCATGCGTACCCTCTCCAGTCCAGGATCATCTTGAGGCAGGCCGGATCGGTGAACGCGGTGCGGTACGCGTCGGGCGCGTCCGCGGCGGCGCAACGATGGGTGATGAGACCGTCGAGGGACAGACGCCCCGTCTCGACCAGGCTCTTCACGGCGACGAGATCCGGCTCGCGCCATTCGGCGGCGACCCGGAGGGAGATCTCCCGCATGAAAGCGGGCGGGAAGGCGAAGCCGAGCGGCTCGCTGTAGAAGCCGGCGAGCACGATCTCGCCCTTCGGCGCGAGGCGCGCGATGAGCGTGTCGAGCAGCTTGGAGTCGCCCGAGACGTCGTAGATCGCCTTGTAATCACGTCGCGGATCGTCGGCCGGGTCGATCACCCGGTAGCCCTGCGCGCCCTTCGCGCGACCGGCGTCGCGCTCCCACACGGTCGGCGGCTCCCCGCCCGCCAGCACCGCCAGTCGGGCGAGGAGACGACCGAGGACGCCGTGCCCGACGATCAGGTCCGGAGGCGTCCGATCGGCCCCCGCCATGGCGTGATACGCGGTCGCGGCCAACGCCATGAGGACGCCCAGCTCGTTCAGATCGTCGGCGATGGGCATCGCCTTGGCGCCCGGGACCACGACCCGGCGCGCGGCGCCGCCGAACAGCCCGCGGACGTCACCGAAGCAGCGCGCGCCCGGCACGAACACGTGCTCGCCGACCCGCCGGCCCGAACGCTCGCCCGCCGACGTGATGCGACCCACCGATTCGTACCCGGGCACCAGAGGATAGCCGAGCCCCGGAAACGGCGGCATCCGCCCCGACCAGAGCAGACGCTCCGTACCGGTGCTGATCCCGCTCCAGTCGATGTCGACGACCACATCCTCGTCACCGGGATGCGTGAGGTCGAGTCGACTGAGGACGAGGCGTTCGGGTTCCTCTAGGACGACCGCAACTGTGTCCATGACGTCTCCGAGCCAGACCGCAAGGAGGCTAAAACACCGACTTGGAGTGTCAGCCTACGCTTACTGCCCCCTATGTCAAGTCGTATTGTCATATCGCTCCAAGGAACCTAGGCTTCGGCGACAATCAATTGAATTAAAACGGGATTTCTAGTTGTCACGAGACGTGGACGGTGGAAGCCGGCAGCTGTCAGGAGGGCGCACAACACCTCCGGCGTTCGCGGGCGGCCTCGCCCCATCGCCATCAGGTAGAACCCGAAATAGGCTTCGCCCAACGGCGCCGCGCCGGGCGCCCCGGACATCGGCTCGGCGACGATCACGCGCCCGCCGGCCGGCAGGGCGCGGTGCACGGCGGCGAGCAGGGCCCGTACCGTCGGCTCGTCGTGGTCGTGCAGGACACGCACCAGCGACACGGTGTCGGCGCCCTCGGGCAGCGGGTCGGCGCGGAAGTCGCCGGCCCGGATCGTGATCCGGTCGGCCAGGCCGGCCGCCAGGACGTTCGCCCGCGCCCGCTCGGCGACGGCCGGCAGGTCGAACAGCATCAGCGACAGGCCGGGATGGCGGGCCGCGACGGCGGTGAGGAACGCCCCCTCGCCGCCCCCGACGTCGAGCAGGCCGCGCCGGCCGGCGAGCGGCGCCGCGGCCAGAACCTCGTCGGCGATGAAGCCCTGCGTCGCCGCCATCAGGCGCGAATAGGAGGCGACGGCCTCGGGCGGGAGGGCGCCGGGCGCGCCACGGCCCGCATAGGCCCAGAAGCGGCCGAGCTCGGGGTCGGCCTCGCCGCGCAGGAGCGCCACCGGATCGGCCAAGTCCCGGTAGAACAGTGCGTGGTGCTCGATCATGTCGGGCAGGCCGGCATTGCCGCGCAGCGCGGCGCCGTGGCGACCGAGCGCGAAGCGATCGTCGCCGCACGGCTCGGTGAGATCGAGGGTGGCGGCGGCGGCCAGCAGCCTTCGGGCGGCGTCCTCGGACAGCCCGGTGCGGGCCGCGATCGCGGCGATCGAGAGCGGCCCGTCGGCCAAAAGGTCGAACACCTTCAGCCGCACACAGGCGAACAGGATCTGCGAGTAGACGAAGCCGGCCACGATATCGAACAGCGCCCGGGTGCGGGCGCGGGCGATCGGGCGGGTCAGCGGGAAGGCGGCAGCGAGCCGTTGGAAGCGGGGCGACGCGAGCACGCCGTTGCGCAGCGCCAGCCAGCGCTCGCGCCAGACCGAGGACGGATCCCGGGGCGTCGGGTCTTTCACGTCGCCACTCGCCTCTCACGCGCCACCTCTCCCCCGGCGGGGAGAGGTTCGGGTCTCGCGGGCCGTGGTCGCGCGGCGGATCAGGCCGCCGCGGCGGCGAGGCGCTTCGGCACCAGCCGCTTCGCCTCGGACATGATGAGGGCGCGCAGGTCGCCGGCGCCCTGGCAGGGCGGAATGCCGGCGATCGCCTCCTTCACCAGGGTCTCGAGCCGGTGCATGGCGCCGTCGATGCCGAGGTCGCGCACCGCGCTCGGGCGGCCGAGCGCCGCGTCGCGGCCGATCGGCTTGCCGAGCTCCTCCTCGTCGGAGGCGGCGTCGCGCAGGTCGTCGGCGACCTGGTAGGCGAGGCCGAGCTTCGCGCCGACCACCTTCCAGGGCTCCGGATCGTGACCGGCGGCCGCGGCACCCAGCATGGTCGCGGCCGAGAACAGCGCCCCGGTCTTCTGCTCGTGGTACTCGACGAGGTCGCAGAACGGCTCGCACTCCCAGGCCTGGCCGGCCGCGATGCCGCTCGGCATGCCGACCGACTGGCCGACGATGCGCATGACATGGGGCAGCCGCTCGGGCGAGCAGGCGACGTAGGAGAGCTGCTCGAACGCCAGCACGATCAGGGCGTCGCCCGCCAGCACCGCGATCCGCTCGCCATAGGCGACATGGACCGAGGGCTTGCCGCGCCGCAGCGGCGCGTCGTCGAAGCACGGCAGGTCGTCGTGGATCAGCGAGGCGCAGTGCAGCAGCTCGATCGACGCGGCGGCCGCCTCGGTGAGGGCCGGCTGATCGTCGCCACAGGCCGCCGCAGCGGCGAGGCAGAGGCGCGGGCGGACCCGGGCACCGCGCGGGAACACCGCGTACCGCATCGCCGAGGCGAGCTTGCTGGGAGCGGCGGGGGTTTCGACCCGGGCCAAGGCGGCGTTGAGAGCCTGCTCGATCCTCGTGCTACTATCCATGCGTTCAGCCCCTGATGGCGAGCAAAGATATGTAATGATCCATTGTCACGTCGAACTGTCACGCAGTATAGACACATGGACACCGAACTCAACGGTATTTCTCCGGATTGGTGAGCGTGGCGCGTGAGTCCGCGATCGTGGTGGGGGCCGGCGCGGGTGGACTCGCCGCCGCCATCGATTTGGCGCTCGCCGGGATCGCCGTGACGGTCGTCGAGGCCGCCGCGACCCCGGGCGGCAAGCTGCGCGAGGTCGTGGTCGACGGCCGCGGCATCGATGCGGGCCCGACCGTCTTCACCATGCGCTGGGTGTTCGAGGCGCTGTTCGGCGCCGCCGGCACCAGCCTCGACCGCGAGATCACGGTGACCCCGCTCGACGTCCTGGCCCGCCACGCCTGGGACGACGGCGCGCGGCTCGACCTCTATGCCGACAACGCCCGTTCGGCCGACGCCATCGGCGACTTCGCGGGCGCCGACGAGGCGAGGCGCTTCCTCGCGTTCTGCGACCGCGCCGCCCGCATCTACAAGACGCTCGAAGGCCCGTTCCTGCGCGCCCATCGCTGCCGCTCGCCGTTCGACCTGGCCCGGCGGCTCGGCCTCGCCCGGCTGCCCGAGCTCGCCGCGATCTCGCCCTTCGCCACCATGTGGAGCGCGCTCGGGCGCCACTTTCACGATCCGCGCCTGCGCCAGCTGTTCGGGCGCTACGCCACCTATTGCGGCTCGTCGCCCTTCCTCGCCCCGGCGACCCTGATGCTGGTCGCCCATGTCGAGCAGCAGGGCGTCTGGCTGATCGAGGGCGGCATGCGGCGGCTCGCCGACGCGCTGGTGCGCACCGCCGAGCGGCTCGGCGTGACGGTCCGGCTCGGCACGCCGGTCTCCGAGGTGGTGGTCGAGCGCGGCCGCGCCGCCGGCGTCGTGCTGGCGACCGGGGAGCGGCTCGATGCCGACAGCGTCGTGGTCAACGCCGACGTCGCCGCGCTCGCCGACGGGCGGCTCGGCATCGCGGCGCGCGGCGCCGTGACGGGCGTGCCGCCGAAGGCGCGCTCGCTCTCGGCCGTCACCTGGTGCGTGATGGCGGAACCCGAAGGCTTCCCGCTGCATCACCACACGGTGTTCTTCGCGCCCGACTACCGGGCCGAGTTCGACCGGCTGATGCGCGAGCGCCGCCTGCCCGCCGACCCGACCGTCTATGTCTGCGCCCAGGACCGCTGCCAAAATCGACCTCGGAATCGGCGGCGCGACGGCGACGTCGGCGACGCGACGAACGGCCGAGCGAACCGACCGGAGCCGCTGTTCGTACTCGTCAACGCGCCGCCGACCGGCGACACGGCGCCCCCGTCCGCCGCGGCGGTCGAGATCGCCCGGCATGCCGCCTTCGAACGGCTGCGGCGCTGCGGCCTCGCGTTGCGCCCGGCGGGCGACGCCGTCGTCACCACGCCGGAAGATTTTCACCGGCGCTTTCCGAGCACCGGAGGCGCGCTCTACGGAAGGGCTTCGCACGGATGGATGGCATCGTTCCGGCGGCCGGGATCGCGAACGCGGATTCCGGGGCTGTATCTGGCGGGCGGCAGCACGCATCCGGGACCGGGCGTCCCGATGGCGGCACTGTCGGGCCGGCTGGCGGCGGCCGCCGTGATCGCGGACCGCGCTTCGACGAGCCGGTCGCGCCCGGCGGATATCTCTGGTGGTATGTCGACGCGCTGAGCCAGGACGGCCGCCACGGGCTGACCATCATCGCCTTCGTCGGCAGCGTGTTCTCGCCCTACTACGCCTGGGCGCGCCGACGCACCCCGGGCGGTCTCGCCGACCCGCACGACCACTGCGCCATCAACGTCGCGCTCTACGGCGAGCCGCGGCGCTGGGCCATGACCGAGCGCGGCCGCGGCAAGCTGTCTCGCGACGCGACCACCCTGTCGATCGGTCCGAGCGCGCTCGCCTGGGACGGCGAGACGCTCGTGATCACGATCGACGAGACGACCGTGCCGGTGCCGTCGCGACTCTCCGGGACCGTGCGGGTGCGACCGGCGGCGCTCACCGGTGCGACCTTCGCGCTCGACGACGCCGGGCGTCACCTGTGGCGGCCGATCGCGCCCTGCTCCGACGTGGAGGTGGCGTTCTCGAGACCCGCGCTCGCCTGGCGCGGCCACGGCTATCTCGACAGCAATCGCGGCGAGACGCCGCTGGAGAGCGCCTTCGTGCGCTGGGACTGGTCGCGCGCCACGCTCGCGGACGGCGCCGCCGTGCTCTATCACGCGATCCGCCGCGGTGCGGACGGCCCGGGCGGCGAAGCCGGTCGTGATCACGACGGACGTGATCACGACGGCGTCGACGAGCGCGCGCTGGCGCTGCGCTTCGACCGCGCCGGCACGGTCACGCCCGTCGAGGTGCCGCACCGCGTGGTGCTTCCCGACACCCTGTGGCGGATGCCGCGCGAGACGCGCAGCGACGTCCCCGACGGCATGCGGGTCGCGGCGACCTTCGAGGACTCCCCCTTCTACACCCGCTCGCTGCTCACCGGCACGCTGCTGGACGAGGAGGTGTCGGCCATCCACGAGAGCCTGTCGCTCGATCGCTTCGTCGCGCCTTGGGTGCAGGCGATGCTGCCGTTCCGCATGCCGCGACTGCGATGACGGGCGGCCGAACGCGGGCGTCAGCGCCAGCGGATCTCGAACGTGCAGGCGGGGGCGCCCATGGCTTCGCAGGCCGTCTCGGTGACGGTCGCGTTCCGATGCACCAGGACGCGGAACAGGCGCTCGAAGGTGGCGCCGTAATAGTCGCAGACCGGCGCGTCGGCCGTCGCGCCGCGGCACACCGGATTGCCGGCGATGGCGAAGCGCACCGGATGACCGGCCGTGGCCGTGAACACGCCGGAGCCGGCGAAGGTCCAGGAATGCTTGCCGATCGCGCCGAGCAGGATGCGGGCCGAGAGCCCGGCCGGCAGGATCTTCAGGATCGGCTGGATCGCCCGCGGGATGCGGTTGGCGAGCAGATACTCGGCGGTCAATTCGCCGGCCCGCCGGCCCGCCGCCCTGGCGGCCGCGAGACTGAGGACGTCGCGCACGACCGTGTGGATCGCCACGACGTCGCGCTCGTCGACCATGTGGTCGGGGGCCTGGACCAGATGTCGCGAGAGGTCGGCGAGAGCGAACAGGCGCGCCGTCTCGGCCTCGCCGACCCGCTCGCGCAACGCCTCGATCATCCGGATGATGGCGTTCGGCCCGATGCGGGCGATGACGGTGTCCGAGGCGGGGGGATGATCACGGCCCGGAGCCGCGATCGAAAGAGGCTCGACGACGCTCGTCACGGTGGTCACGACCCCTGAAACATCGGCGCTCCGAAACGGTCATGGCCGGGCATGTCCCGGCCATCCGCGTCCTGCTGGTCCAAAGGCCCGCTCGTGGATGGCCGGGACGCGCCCGGCCATGACGAGTCGGCGAACGAGGAGGGCCTCAGCAGGCGCGCACGGCCTCGGGCTTCTCGTCCTTCTTCTTCTTGCGGCCCTTCGGGGCGGCCTGCAGCTCGGAGGCCTGGGCCTCGGTGATGGTGCGGGTCTCGTCGAAGCCGAAGTCGACCTTCTTGGACTGCGGCCCCCAGTAGCCGACGCGGCCGAGGTCGTAGAACTTCCGCTCGAACGAGCTCTTCAGATAGGCCTTCATGCAGCCCATCATGTAGCGGCGCTTCTCGCGGTCCCGGATGAACGGATACTCCAGGAACATCTTGCGCATGTAGAAGCGGCGGTAGTTGTGCATCACGCGGTCGAGCAGCTCGGGCCGCGTCATCGCGTCCGGCTTCATGATCGGCGTGACGAAGTTGTACTTCTCGAAGTCGAACACCTCGACCTTGTCGCCCATGTCCTGGAACAGGTCGGAGAACGGCCACGGCGTGAACATCGACCAGTTGGCCATGTCGCAACCCCAGTCGCGGGCCATCTGGTAGGTCTCTTCCAGCGTCTCGCGGGTCTCGTTCTCGAGGCCGACGATGAACTGCGCCTCGGAGACGATGCCGTGCTTGCGCAAGAGCTCGATGGCGCGCTTGTTCTGCGCCACCGTGGTCTCCTTGTTGAAGAGGTCGAGCTTGAGCTGTGCCGCCGCCTCGGTGCCGAGCGAGATGTGGATCAGGCCGGCCTTGCGGTAGAGCGGCAGCAATGCCTCGTCACGCAGCACGTCGGTGACCCGGGTGTTGATGCCCCACTGGACCGGCAGCTTGCGGGCGACCAGCTCCTCGCACAGGGCGACGAACTTCTTGCGATGGATGGTCGGCTCCTCGTCGGCCAGGATGAAGAAGCCGACGCCGTGCTCCTTCACCAGCACCTCGATCTCGTCGACCACCTTGACCGGGCTGCGGACCCGGTAGGTGCGCCAGAACTTCCATTGCGAGCAGAACGAGCAGGTGAACGGGCAGCCGCGGGCGAAGTTCGGCACCGCGAGGCGCGTGTTCAGCGGGATGTAGATGTACTTGTTCCAGTCGAGAATGCCCCAGTCCGGGCTGAGGACGTCGAGGTTCTCGATCGGCGGGGCGGCGGCCGTGGCGACGATGGCGGCGCCGTCCGAATAGGCGATGCCTTTGACGTTTTCCGGGTTCTTCTTGAACTCGCCGGAATCGACCGCGCGCACCAGGTCGAGCAGGATCTGCTCCCCCTCGCCGCGGATGACCACGTCGATCCAGGGCGCCTCGGCCAGCACCTGCTTGTACATGAAGGTCGCGTGGATGCCGCCGATCGCCGTCACGGCGTTCGGGCACTCCTCGCGGGCGATCTGCAGAGCCCGCTCGGCCTTGTAGATCGCCGGCGTGATCGCGGTGGCACCGATCAAGTCCGGCTTCACGCGACGAAACTCGGCCCGGAGCTGATCCTCCGTGAGATTGTCCGTCATCGCGTCGACGAAGGTGACGTCGGTGTAACCGTTGGCCTTCAGGGTGCCGGCCAGATAGGCGACCCAGGCCGGCGGCCAGTTGCCGGCGATTTCCGCTCCGCCCGAGTGATAATTGGGATGCAGGAGCAAAATACGCATGGCGGACCTCCCGGGGCGTTGGACGCGCGTGCTGTTGCCGATGGCGCGCGGATCAATGCGAGTGATCGTCAATCACTATTAGACAGCAGGGACTGACAATCGAAATTGACAATTGTCATGCGGAGCCGTTTCGCGGGGCTGCCGCGGTTCAGGTTTCGAGACGCACGAAGCGCCCGCCGCGGTTATCGGCAGCGGCGCTCATCTCGCGCTGACCGAGGCGCTCGAACAGGTCGAGCACCCAGGCGATGCGGCGATCGAGATTCCACCACGGGGCGCGGGCGGGATCCGGGCGGGTGCGGCCGAGCGGGTGGGCCTCGACCGCCTCGACCAGGAAGCGGGTCTCGGGCAGCGGGTCGTTCGGCGCCGCCTTGGACACCAGCGGCGCCGTCGCGAACGCGCGGGCGAGCAGCTCGAGCTTGCGGCGGCCCGGCACATAGGCGCGTCGCGACACGGAATCGAGGCCGTTCGCCTCGATCACCCGGCCGATCTCGGCATACATGATGCGGGCCGCGAGGATGCCGGGGCGGCAGCCGAGCGGCAGCCGGGCGATGCCGGCCTCGGCACGCGTATAGAGCACGTCGGCGGCGGCGAGCAGGCGGGAGACGATCCGGGCGACGCGCTCGTCGAACACCGGATCGGCCAGCCAGGCGTCGGGATCGAGCCCCTCCGCGCGCATCCAGGCGAGCGGCATGTAGATGCGGCCCATCCGGGCGTCCTCGCCGATGTCGCGGCAGATGTTGGTGATCTGCATGGCGACGCCGAGGTCGCAGGCACGCGCCAGCGTGGTCGAGTCGCGCACGCCCATCAGCAGCGTCATCATGGCGCCGACCGTGGCGGCGACCCGCGCCGAGTAGGCGACGACGCCGGAAAGATCCTCGTAGCGGCGGCCCTCGGTGTCCCAGGCGAGGCCTTCGAGCAGCGCCTCGGGGATCGCCCGCGGGATCGCGTAGCGGGCCACCATGTCGGCGAAGGCGCGGTCGGTCGCCGTGGGCAGCGGCCGGCCGTCGTAGGCGAGCGCGAGGCGCTCGCGCAGGCGCTCGACCGCACCCTTCTCGCGGCCCTCGCCGTCGACCTCGTCGTCGGCGAAGCGGCAGAAGGCATAGAGCGTGTAGGCGGGCGAGCGCACCGCGCAGGGCAGCAGCAGCGAGGCCGCGAAGAAGGTGCGCGACCCCTGCCGGATCATCGCCCGGCAGGCCGCGACGTCGTCGTCGGAGGCTTTAGGATTCTCGAGCCAGATCGGCACCATGGGGCACCACGCAGTCGAGCACGCGGGCGGACGACAGGACGCCGGGCAGGCCGGCGCCCGGATGGGTGCCGGCACCGACCAGGAACAGCCGGTCGACCTCCTCGCTGCGGTTGTGGGGACGGAACCACGCGCTCTGGGTGAACACGGGCTCGAAGCTGAACGCGGCCCCGAGAACGGAACGGAGTCGCGTCTGGAAATCCTGCGGCGTGACGATGCGGGACGTGACGATGGCGTCTTCCAGCCCGGGCAGCACGGTGCGGCCCAGGAACTCGGCGATGGCGCGGCGATACGGCTCGGCGGCGTGCGCCCAATCGATCCCGCTGGCGAGGTTCGGCACCGGCGACAAGACATAGAAGCCGTCGCACCCCTCCGGGGCGAGTGACGGATCGGTCGCGGTCGGGTGATGCAGGTAGAGGCTGAAGTCCGGCGCCAGCACCTTGCGGTCGAAGATGTCGCGCAGGAGCTCCTTGTAGCGCGGCCCGAGCAGGATCGTGTGGTGCGGAACGCCGCGATACTGTCGCTTCGTCCCGAAATACCAGACGAACAGGCTCATCGAGTAGCGCGCATTCTCGAGCTTCTTGTCGGTCCAGCGGCGCCGCACCTCGGCCGGCAGGAGCTTGCCGTAGGTCCAGGCGGCATCGGCATTGGAGACGACGATGTCGGCGGCGAGCGTCTCGCCCGAGACGAGCCGCACGCCGGTGGCGCGGCCGCCCTCGACCGTGATGGCCGAAACCTCCGAATTATAACGGATGCTGTTGCCCTGGCCCTCGATCAGCCCGACCAAGCCCTTGACCAACGCGCCGGTGCCGCCGCGCGGGAACCAGACGCCGAACTTCGACTGCAGATAGGTGATCAGGCAGTAGATCGAGGTGACGGCGAACGGATTGCCGCCGATGAACAGCGGATGGAAGGACAGCGCGATGCGCAGCCGCGGATCCTTCACGTAGCGCGCGGCGAGGCCGTGCACGCTGCGCCAGCTCTGCAGCCGGATGAACTCCGGCAGCACCTTGGCCATCGAGGCGAGCGAGCCGAACGGCACGTTGGACAGCTTCTCGAAGCCGACCTCGTAGATGTCCTTGCTCTTGGCGAGGAACCGCTCCCAGCCCTCGACGTCGCCGGGGGCGAGGCGGGCGATCTCGCGCCGCATGGCGTCGAGGTCGCTGCATTCCGTGTAGGTCTCGCCGTCGTCGAAACGGATCCGATAGAACGGATCGATCGGCTCGAGCGTGATGTCGTCGGAGAACTTCTTGCCGGCGACCGACCACAGCTCCTCGAACACCTTCGGGAGCGTGACGATGGTCGGCCCGGCGTCGAACGTGAAGCCGTCCTGGCGGAACACGGAGGCGCGGCCGCCCGGCTGGTCGAGCTTCTCCAGCACGGTGACGCGGTAGCCGCGCGCACCGAGCCGGACGGCGGCGGCCAGGCCCCCGAACCCGCTCCCGATCACGATGGCATGTGGCGCGCGAACCCCCGGTCCGACCACGGGCGAAGGCGGCCTATCGAGTGTCAAGCTGGACATCACGGTCGACTGTAACAGCTAATTGACAGTCGAGCTAGGCCGGAGGCGGGCCAAACGCGGTATTCGTGCTTCTACGCATGCGTCATCGTGAACGCATTCCGACCGGGCCGGAGGCCCGGCCGACCAGGCGCGTCGGCCCGGCCCCGGCCCCGGGGCGGAAAGCCCCGGGGCGGAAAGCCCCGGGCCGGAGAAAGAAAACGGCGCCGTCGGGCGCCGTCAGGGGGTCGGCGCGGCCGTCTTCCGCGGCCGCGGTTACTCGTCCGACGCGCCCGCCCGGTCAGGCCGGGATCTGCTTCTGCTCGGCGGCGCGCTTCGCCTTGATCGCCTTCAGCACCTTCTCAGAGGTCGCCGGCAGCGACGTGATGCGCACGCCGACCGCGTCGTAGATGGCGTTGGTGACGGCCGCCGCGGTCGGCACCAGGCTCGGCTCGCCGACCGCCTTGGCACCGAACGGCCCCGTCTCGTCGAAGTTCTCGACGATGTCCTCGTCGATCTCCGGCATGTCGAGCGAGGTCGGCAGGATGTAGTTGGTCAGGTTGCAGTTCACTTGGCGGCCGGTCTTGTCGAACAGGATCTCCTCGTAGAGCCCGAAGCCGAGCCCCATGTAGACGCCGCCGTCGATCTGGCCTTCGACCAGCATCGGGTTCACGGCGGTGCCGCAGTCGTGCGACGCCGTGATGCGCAGCACCTCGACCTCCCCGGTCTCGTCGTCGACGTCGACCTCGGCGATCTGGGTCGCGTAGACATAGGTGCCGAACGGCTTGCCCTGCCCCTCGGCGTCCATCGGCACCATCGGCGGATCCCAGGTGGCGCTGCCGATCGGCGGCGTGCCGACGCCGTTGTAGGCGCGGGTGCAGACGTCGGCCAGCGCCGCGGCGCGGCTCGGGAACCCCTTCACCTGGATCTTGCGATCCTTCGCCTCGAGCTGGTCGGGCTTCACGCCGAGCATGCCCGACGCGACCTGGAACAGCGTGTCGCGCGCCATCTCGGCGGCGAGCCGCACCGCGTTGCCGGTGATGTAGGTGGTGCGGCTGGCGATCGCGCCGGTGTCCATCGGGCAGGTGTCGGTGTCGCCCGAGACGATGTGGATGTCGTTCGGCGCGATGCCGAGCGCCTCGGCGGCGATCTGGCTCAGTGCGCCGAGCGAGCCCTGCCCGGTCTCCACCGTGCCGGTGAGGACGACGGCGCTGCCGTCCTCGTTGAGCTTCACCACCGCGCCGCTCGGGTTCGAGTAGCCGGTGAAGCCGACCGGATACCACATGCTGGCGATGCCGCGTCCCCGGTGCTTCATCAGCGCGCCTCCCATCCGAATCGTCGCGCCGCATTCTGCAGCGACTCGATCACCTTGACGCTGTGCAGCACCTGGCCCGTCGCCGACATCGAGCCCTCGCGGAAGAAGTTCTTCAGGCGAATCTCGATCGGATCGATGCCGAGATCACGAGCGATCTCGTCCATCTGGGACTCGTAGGCGAAGCACACCTGCGGGGCGCCGAAGCCGCGCATCGAGCCGGACGTCGTCTTGTTGGTGTAGACGACGCAGCCTTCGACGTGGATGTTCTCGATCTGATATGGCCCCGGCGCCAGGATCGAGGCCTTGCCGAGCGTCGTCTCCGAGAACGAGCAGTAGGCGCCGCCGTCCAGCACCATGCGGATCTGGCGGGCGAGGAGCTTGCCCTCCTTCGACACGCCGGTCTTGTAGTCCATGATCATCGGGTGCCGGATCGTCGAGGCGACGAACTCCTCGACCCGGGTGAAGCGGCCCTTCACCGGGCGCCCCGCCTTCTTCGAGAGGAGCGCCAGCACCGGCTCGTGACGGATCTCGTTCTTGCCGCCGAAATTGCCGCCCACCACGGTGCCGATCACCCGGATGCGGCTGATCGGGATGCGCAGCGTCTTCGCGAGATCGACGCGCGCCAGCGTGATGCGGCCGATGGTGGCGTAGACGGTGAGGCGGCCGTTGGCGTCCCAGTCGGCGATCGACGTGAACGGCTCCATCGGCGCGTGCTCGATGCCGGGCGTCGTGTAGCGGTTCTCGTAGACCCGGTAGGACTGGGCGAAGCCCTTCTCGACGTCGCCGCGGCGGATCAGCTTCTTGAAGTAGATGTTGGTGTCGCCGCCGTGCACCTTGGGCGCGTCCGGCTTCAGCGCCTCGATGGGGTCGTAGACGCCGGGCAGCGGCTCGTACTCCACCTCGATCGCGTCGATCGCGGCCTGGGCGATCTGCTCGGTGACGGCCGCGACCGCCGCGACCCCGTCGCCGGCGTGGCGGACGATCTCGTCGACCAGGAGCGGCTGGTCGACGATCGAGGTGCCGAACAGGTTGAGCGGGATCTCGCGGCCGAGCAACACGGCCTCGACGCCCGGCATCGCCTCGGCCTTCGAGACGTCGATACGCTTGATCCGCGCCGACGAGATACCGGCCCGCTTGATCTTGGCGTAGAGCATGCCCGGCAGGGCGATGTCGTCGATGTAGCGGGTCAGCCCGAGGCCGTGATTGCGGCTGTCGGGGCGCTGCGCCCGCAGGCCGACGGCGCGGGTCTGCTCGCCCACCTGCGGGACGAGCGGCGGCTCCAGCGGCAGGGTCGTCGGCGGGGCGACGGCGGGCAGCCGCAGGTTCTCGTCCGAGCGCCGCAGCACCTCGACGGGTGCGACACGCGTCTTCTCCAGAACGTCCGGCGCGCCGGCGGCGGATTCGCGTTCCAACAGATCCTCGGCCATGCGTCTCACCTCTGCTGCGGCGCTGCCAGCGCGGGGGTCTCGGGCGACTGCAACATGCGGGCGGCCTCGTGGACGCCGTCGATCATCTTCACGTAGCCGGTGCAGCGGCACAGGTTGCCGGCGAGCGCCGTGCGGATCTCCTGCGTGGTCGGGCTCGGGTTCTCGTCGAGCAGCGCCTTGGCGGTCATGATCACGCCGGGGCCGCAGAAGCCGCATTGCAGGGCGCCGTTCTCCTCGAACACCTTCTGCAGCGGATGCAGGCCGTCGCGGGTGGCGAGTCCCTCGATGGTCGTGACGGTGCGACCGTCCGCCTGGGCGGCCAGCATCAGGCAGGCGTTCACGGCGAGGCCGTCGACGATCACGGTGCAGGCGCCGCAGTCGCCGATGTCGCAGCCGGTCTTCGCGCCGGTCAGCAGGAAGTGCTCGCGCAGCAGCACGAGCAGCGTCGTCTCGGGCGGCACCGAGGCGGAGCGAAGCTCGCCGTTGACGGTCAGGGTCACGTTCACGATGCGAGATCCTTCTGGTTCGGCGTGACGCGGGCGAGGCTGCCGGCGAGCGCGCGCTTGACCAGCACGGCGATCAGGTCGAGCCGGTACTCGGCGCTGGCGCGGAAGTCGGTGATCGGCTTCGCCTCGGTCGCGGCGATGCGGCCGGCCTCGGCCATCGCCTCCTCGCTGATCGGGCGGCCGGCGAGATACGCCTCCGCCTTGGGGGCGCGGATGACGGTGGGCGCGACGGCGCCGAGCGCGATCGCCGGCTCGGCGAACACGCCCTCGCCGCCCCAGAAAGCCGCGGCGGCGTTGACCAGCGCCAGCGCCTGGCCCTTGCGCAGCCCGAATTTTTGAAAGGCGCTCGGCTTGCCGACGTTCCGCTTCGGAATCACGATCTCGACCAGCAGCTCGTCGGGCGCGAGGCTGGTCTTGCGCGGACCGACGAACAGCGCCGCGAGCGGGATGGTGCGGCGGCCGGCGGGGCCGAGGATCGTCACCTGCGCATCGAGCGCGAGCAGGGTCGGCCCCGAGTCCATCGACGGGACGCAAGTGATCAGGTTACCGCCGATGGTGCCGAGATTGCGGGTCTGCACGGCGCCGATCACCACGGCGGCCTCGGCGAGCGCCGGCAGCGTCTGCGCGACCAGGGGCGACTCGACGATCTCGGTGTGGGTCGTGAGCGCGCCGATGCGAAGCCCGGCGTCGGTCAGCGCGATGCCCTTCAGGTCGGTGGCGCGCGAGATGTCGACCATCACGTCGGGCGGCGGGTGCGGCGAGTTCTTCAGGTCGGCGAGCAGATCGGTGCCGCCGGCCAGCACCTTGGCGCCCTTGCCGTACTCGGCCAGCAGGGCGACCGCGTGCTCGGCGCTCTTCGCCGCGACATATCCGAACGGTTTCATGTGTCACGTGCCTCGGCGGTGGGCCGGACGGCTCCGGTGCCGGCGGACACGTCGCGCCCCCTGGGTCCATCATGGACCGCGGACGAGGCGCGGCGGGGCGCGGCACGAGGCAGAGACGAACCGGCTGAACGACTTGCGAGCTGAACGCTGCAAAACGTGCATGCTTCCGATCGAGCCGACAACCCCGGGAATCACGGGCCACATCGTCGCGGGGCGCAGAACTGGCGGGCTCGGGCTCTACTGGGTGCTTCCGACGGAGCCTAATAATCGAAGCTTTTCAGAATCGTTCCGGTGTTCGCAGCAACTCGTGACGGCCCGGACGCGAATCTATTCCGGCGACGACGAGAATACCGCAATGATCTCATTGCGTTGCAACATGAGACACGACGCCGTGCTGCGGCGCAAAACGATTCGGCTCCGTCATGGCCGGGCTCGTCCCGGCCAGCCACGCTCTGCTGTGCGGTCGCTCAGGACGGCGTGGATGCCCGGCACGAGGCCGGGCATGACGACGTCGGGGACTGCCGCACGTCGTGCGCCGAACTGATCACGACACGAAGGCGCACTTCGAGGCCGGCGTGCGGGTGTCCATGTCGCGGCCGCGGTTCATGTGGTCGTCGGCCTCGGCCGCGCAGCCGAGCATGCGGGCGTAGAGGAAGATCGTGAAGGCCGCGGTCTCCAGCCGGTCGCGGCCGATCTCGCCGGCCCGGAACGGCGCCCAAAGAAGCTTCAGCAGCAGCGCGGAGAGGAGCGCGTCGACGTTCACGCAATAGACGTTGCGTGACACGCCCGCCTCGAACAGCGCCTGCACGACGGCGTGATAGAAGGCGTGGAACACGTTGTACTCGCCGCGCTTCTCGGCGAGTTCGCGGACATAGGCCTCGCGCGGGTCGGTGTTGACCGGCTTGTCCTTGAACACCGGGTGATTGACGCCCGGGATCTTCTGGAAGGAGGCGTTGCCGGCCTCCTTCTTCTCCGCCTTGTAGTCCTTGTAGGCGGCCGCGTAGCTCTTGGCGAGCGCCGCGAGGTCGATGCCGTGATTCCGATCGCCCGGATCGGCGAGGCCGGTCGCTTCGAAGCGATCGATCAGGAAGGCGATGCCCTCGTAGCCGTTGCCGCCGTGGGCGTAGCCGCAATGCGTCAGGAAGCCGAGCATCGCCTTGTTGAGCTGCACCCGCTCGGGCGACTCCGGTCCGTCCGACGACACCGCACCCTTGGCGCCCTGCGCCGTGATGGTGCCGGGGCCGTTGGAGAGCAGGAGCCCGATCAGCATCTGGAACGCGAACAGCGAGTCGGGATCGCCGTCGCGGCCGGTGAGCGCCGTATAGGCGACGGCGCCGAGCGACGCCTCGCGGATCAGCGTCTCGTTGGGGATCCCGCAGAAGGACTCGGGCGCGTGCGCAGCGGCGTCGACCGAGGCGCCGATCATCACGCCGAACAGGTGCATCCACCACGGCAACGCCTCGGCGGTGAGCGGCGAGATGCGCTTGCGCATCAGCGGCCCCCAGGCAAGCGAGGCGGCGATGGCGGCGCGCACCGCGTCGCGCGTCGGATGGCCGGGCAGTGTCTTCAGCCAGCGCACGAAGGGCGCCTGGGCGCCGCGCGCCTCGACGCCCGCGATCAGCGCGGCCGCGCGCGGGTCGGGAATGTCGGAGACGAACAGGGCGCGGTTCTCGGCGCTCGCCTGCACGCTCGCGAGATCGAAGCCGTCGTCGAGCACGCTGGTCAGACCGGCGTGGACGAACTCCTCGAGCAGCAGCCGCACCAGCCGGCGCGTGCCCTCGAACGCCTTCGGTCCGGCGATGCTGACGGCGGCCGCCAGCACGGCGTTCGGCGCGTTGCCGGCCTCGCGGGCGGCTTGCGCCGCAGCGAGCATCGGCGTGCCGTGGAGGTTGAGGCTCTCGCCGACCAGCGTGTTGATCAGCGCGCGGTCGTTCGGTCCGCCGACCTGGCGGAGCAGCGCCAGCGCGACGTTCGCCTCGAACGGATGCTGGGCGGCGTCGAGCACCGAGACGCCGTTGAGCGTCGTCACCTGGGTCGCCGGATCCATCTGCGAGGCACCCGAGGCATCCTTCATGGACTGGCGCGGGAAGGCGGCGCCGAGCTGGCGGTTCAGCCGCGCGATCTCGCGCCCGTAGGGCGCCATCGCCTCGACGACGGGCAGATCCAGCGCCTCGGGGAGCGTCAGCCCCATGTTGGAGCCGAACCACGGCTTGAGCCGCAGATTGCCCTCGGGCGCGAAGTCCGGCAGGCAGGCGTTCGCCTGCATCACGGCGGTGAGCGCATGCGTGATGTGGGCGATGTTGGTGACCACGGCGCCGCGCCGCGAGAAGATCGGCCGCTCCGGCGTGAACACGCCGTCGACCTCGAACTTCTCCATGAACCAGCGCTCCTTGGCGCCGGCGTCGTCATCGCCGCCCGACATCGCGCCGGCGTGGCCGACCGGCCTTGTGAGCTTCGACTTCCAGCGGCCGACCACGCAGGCCACCACCGGCTTGGTGAAGGTCGCCTCCAGCTCGTAATGGCCGCCCGGCTCGACATAGAGAACCGCGGCCTTGGTGCGCATGTCGTTGGCGAGGCAGTAGGCGAACTCCGGCGCGGCGAAATGGATGTAGAGATCCTTGCCGGACGAGATCAGCGTCGTGGTGCCCCATCCGGCCATGCGCAGATAGGTCGCCATCGTGGTGGTGAAGTTGCCGGAGTTCGAGAAGATCGCGATCGAGCCGCGGCGCAGCGCCTCGCGCGGATTGTCGCCGCCGAGCGCGCCGCCGATGCGCACCTCGTTCCACGAGTCGGCGACGCCGAGGCTGTTGCCGCCGAAGATGTCGATGCCGTGCTGCTGACCCATCGCGCGGATCTCGCGCGAGTCGTGCACCGACATCTTCTCGGTCACGATGAAGATCTTGCGCAGCTCGGGATTGACCCGGATCAGCTCGGCGACGCCGTCGCGGGCGCCCGACGGCGGCAGATAGATGACGCCGCAGTTGAAGCGGTGGCCGTTCTCCAGGCCCTCGCGCACGTCGTTGTAGACCGGGATGCCGCCGAGCGAGGTCTTGAGCCACTGCCCCGAGCGCCCCGGCGAAGTGCCGAACACCACGTTGCCGCCCGAGTAGACGTGGCCGACCGGCGTCACGTCCTTCGACTCGCCGCCCAGCACGTTGAGCACGCAGACGCGGTCGTGCCGCGAGGCGATCTGGTCGAGCGACGAGATGCCGACGAAGTACTTGAAGGGGCCGATGCCGTCCTTGTGCATGGTCGTGTCCGCTCGTGACGTCGCAGTTATGGCCGGCGCGATTTTCGGGCCGCTCGCCCCTGTCCCGTCATCCCGAGGTGCTCGCGCAGCGAGCCTCGAAGGATCGACGGCCCGGGAGCATCCGGATCGGCGGCCGCGCCGATCCGGAGATCGTCGAAGCCGTCTCGGGCAAGCCCGAGACGGCTGCCCGTCGCCCTTCGAGGCCCGGCTGCGCCGGGCAGCTCAGGGTGACGGATCGAGACATGCTCATCTCACGCCGCCGTCGGCGAGGCGATCTTCAGGCTCTCGGCGACGAGGGCGCGGCCGCCCTCGCGCATCCAGGCGTCGGCGCGCTTGGCGTAGCCGATCACCTCGCTGATGTCGGAATCGAAGCCGAAGATCCGGTACGGCAGGCCGAGCGCCTCGACGGTGTCGCGCAGCGCCCCGAAACCGCGGATCAGGTTCGGCCCGCCGCGCGCCGCGACGACGAAGAGCGGCGTCGGCCCGTTCTTGGAGAAGTACTCGCGCAGCGCGTCGGCGATCGCCCGCAGCGTCTCGAAGATGTCGGTGTTGTTCGCCTTGCCGCCGACGATGAACAGCACGTTGGACTGCGCGAGCCAGTGCTTGAAGCAGATCGCCGCCACCTCGCGCATCTTGGCGTAGGGCGGGTTGCCGCCGAAGTCGGACGAGATGATCGCGAGGTCGCCGAGAATCTCCGAGACCAGCGAGTTGGCGCCGCCCCCGAAGGTCGGCGCCAGGATCGTGCCGTGCGGGTTGATCACGTAGACGTCGCTCTGCCCCTGGTAGGTGCGAAGCTGGTTGATCTCCTGCTCGAAGTCCGAGTAGTCGACGGCGAACAGCTCGGCCGGCAGGCCGAGCCGCAGCCAGCGGCTGTCGTCGCGGTCGAAGCCGCACTTGAAGTCGCAGGCGACGGGCGTGAGCCGGCCCTCGCGATCGGGGCGCATGCGGATCGGGTTCAGCTCCAGCGTTGTCATGCCGTAGCCGTGATAGAGCTCCCACAGCCGCGGCAGGGTCTGCACAAGAGGCGAGATGATGGCGTTCGGGGCGTGCAGCGAGGAGAGCGCGTTCGCCACCACGAAGGCCTTCAGGCCGGTGAGCGAATCGAAGGGGATCTGCGCCACCCGGCTCTTGTCGAGCTCCTCGATGTCGACGCCGCCCTCGTGGGTCAACGTCATGGTCGGGGCGCGAAAGCGCGTCGCGTCGGTGATCGAGAAGTAGACCTCGTGCTCGGCCGGCACCAGGCCCTCGAAGGTGACGCCGTTCGCCTTGAAGCGGAAGCCGCCGGATTCGAGCTCGGCGAAATAGAGCCGCTCCTTCTCCTTCAGGGCGGTCTTGAGGTCGCGGGCGATGCCGATCAGGCCGGCCTTGCCCTTCTTGCCGACGCCGCCCTTGAACACCGGCTTGATGACGATGCCGCCGTGGCGGTCGATGAGGCTCTTGATCTCGGCCTCGCTGGCCCCCGGCCCGAGCACCTCGGAGGTGGGGAAGCCCGCGAACTGCAGGAGCTTCGCGCCGTAGAGCATGCCGGTGATCTGCATCGATCGCATCCCACGGTCCGCCGCGGTCGCCCGATCGACCGCGGTTCCAAGATACCGACACGATACCGAACCGCCGGCCCCGCTTCTAGGTGCCGCGGGGGCTCGCGTCGATCCGGTGATCCCCTGGTCGGCGCATCAAATTGCCGCGCCGGGCCCTTTTTCTGCACCGCCGCGCCGGCGTTATTGCGCGGCGCGGAACAAATCATGCGCGCCGCAAAACAAACGGCCGGGGCATGGCCCCGGCCGTCGACGCGAATCACATGTGGATCGCGGCTCAGTCGGCGTACTGGCCGGCCGCCTTGATGATCGGCGCCCAGCGGTCGATCTCGCTGATCAGCATCTGCTGATGCACCTCCGGGGTCGCGCGCTCGGGCTTCACCGGGTCGGTGGTGATGTCACGGAAACGCTTGGCCAGCTCGGGATCCTTCATGGCCGCGACGATCGCGTCGGAGAGCTTCTTGACGATCTCGGGCGGCGTGCCCTTGGGGGCGTAGACGCCGTGCCAGACGCTGATCTCGAAGCCCGGCAGGCCGGCCTCGTCGGCGGTCGGCAGATCCGGGAAGGTCGACACCCGCGTCTTGGTCGTCACCGCGTAGGCCTTCACCTGCTTGGAGGTGATCGGGCCCGTGGTGTTGGTCGCCTGGTCGCAGGTCATGTCGACCTGCTTGCCGAGCAGATCGTTCATGATCGGGCCGTTGCCCTTGTAGGGCACGGTGGTGACCTGGGTCTGCAGCGCCGTCTGGATGAGCATGCCGCAGAGCTGCGAGGCGGCGCCGAGCCCGGCATGGGCGTAGGAGACCTTCTCCTTGTTGGCCTTGATGTAGTCGATCAGCTCCTTGAGCGTGTTCGGCGCGAAGTCCGGCCGCGCGATGATGGTCTGCGGCGATTCGGTGACGAGGCCGAGCGGCACGAACGCGGTCTTGGTGTCGTAGGGCAACTTGCGGTAGAGCGTCGCCGCGGTCGACAGACCGACGTGATGGATCAGCAGCGTGTAGCCGTCCGGCGCGGCGCGCGCCACGCGGGCCGAGCCGATGGTGCCGCCGGCCCCGACCGCGTTCTCGATGATGATCTGCTGGCCGAGCGACTTCTGCATGCTCGCGGCCGTGATCCGCGCGATCGTGTCGGTCGGGCCGCCGGCCGCGAAGGGGACCACCATGGTGATCGGCCGGTCGGGATAGGTCTGCGCCATCGCCGGGCTCACAATGAACGCCAGGACAGCGGCAATCGTCGTCAAACGCATCTGCAACGTCCTCCTTGCCCATCTTTCCGGAAGGGTCGAGCGGGCCGGAACCGGCCGCCGGGTCTGCAGGCTGGCGACCCGTGATACCACGCGTTGCGGCCGCACGCATGTGCGCTCGCGTCCGACCAAACCCTTACGGGACAAAACGGTATCGCGGTCCCGCCCGCACCATCTCGCGGTGCAGCGACGCCGCGTCTACCCGCCGGTGGCGAAACCCGGATAGCAGGTCATGCCGCCGTCCACGAACAGCGTGATCCCGTTGATGTAGTCGGCCATGTCGGAGGCCAGGAACACGGCCGCGGCGGCGATGTCCTGCGGCTCGCCGATGCGCCGATAGGGCACCAGCGTCATCAGCTTCGCGTAGGCCTCCGGCGTTTCCCAGGCGGCCGTGTTGATCGGCGTGCGGATGGCGCCGGGACCGATGGCGTTGACCCGGATGCGATGCGGGGCCAGCTCCTGGGCGAGACTCTTCATCATCATCTGGATGCCGCCCTTGGAGGAGGCGTAGTTGACGTGGCCGGCCCACGGGATGACCTCGTGCACCGAGCTCATGCAGACGATCTTGCCGGCCGCGACCGAGACCTCGCGGCGCACGCCGCGGCGCAGGAACTCCTTGGCCGCCTCGCGGGCACAGAGGAACTGGCCGGTGAGGTTGACGCCGATCACCTTGTTCCACTCGGCGAGCGTCATCTCGGTCACCGCCGCGTCGCGCTGCAGGCCGGCATTCGCCACCATGATGTCGAGCGTGCCGAAGGTCTTCACGGCCTCGCCCACCATGGCGACGACCTGATCCTCCTGGGACACGTCGGCCTTCACGGCGAGCGCCTTGCGGCCGGTTTTCTCGATCGCCGCGACGACCGCGTCGGCGGAGCCGGCGACGTAGTTGACGACCACGTCGGCGCCGGCCTGCGCCATGCCGATCGCCACGGCCTGGCCGATGCCGGAATTGGCGCCGGTGACCAGCGCGACCTGCCCGGTCAACAGTTGCGGCATGCGGTCGTAGGCCGGCAGGTCGGTGTCGAACGCGTTCGGCGAGACGGCGGGGGTCGAGGTCGTCATGCGGGGCTCCGGTTTCGTGACAAGGGACGTGGCGAGTGTCGTGGTGCGGTGTCGATCGACGGCAACAACGTTCGGAACAGGCGATCTCAGGGACGCGTCGTTCCGGGGCGGCGCAACGCGCCGAACCCGGAATCCCACCACGAGCTCCGACCAGATCGCTGGATTCCAGGTTCGCACCTCCGGTGCACCCCGGAATGACGGCTCGTCAGCGGCCCTCCCGGGCGAGCTCGTCGATCAGGTTGGCGACCAGCGCGGTCCAGCCGGTCTGGTGCGAGGCGCCGACGCCGCGCCCGCTGTCGCCGTCGAAATACTCGTGGAACACGAGATGATCCCGAAAGTGCGGATCGTCCTGCAGCTTGGGATGGTCGCCGAACACGGCGCGCCGGCCGGCCGCGTCGCGCAGGAACAGCCGCGTGAGCCGCCGGCGCAGCTCGTCGGCGACCGCGGCGAGGCTCATCGTCACGCCGGATCCCGTCGGGCACTCGATTCGGAAATCCTCGCCGTAGAACAGCGCGAACTTGTCCAGGCTCTCGACGATCAGATAGTTCACCGGCATCCACACCGGACCGCGCCAGTTCGAGTTGCCGCCGAACAGGCCGGTGTCGGACTCGCCCGGCGTGTAGCGCACCTCGGCCCGGTAGCCGTCGCGCACGAACACGTAAGGGTGGTCGCGGTGGACGCGCGACACCGCCCGGATGCCGTGATCGGAGAGGAACTCGGTCTCGTCGAGCATGCGGGCCAGCACCGCCTTCATGCGAAACGCGCGGGCGACCGCGAGCAGGCGACGGCCGCCGGCGCCCGGCGTCTGCGGCCGCGACACCAGTGCGGCGAGCTCGGGCCGATGCGCGAGATACCATTCCATCCGGCGCACGAAGACGGGCGACCGTGCGAGCAGATCCTCGTCCAGCACCTCGACGGCGAACAGCGGGATCAGTCCCACCATCGAGCGCAGCCGCAGCGGCATCTTCTCGCCCGACTCGAGCAGCAGCCAGTCGTAATAGAAGCCGTCGCGGTCGTCCCACAGGCCGAGCCCTTCGTCGGCCAGGTTGGTCATGGCGCCGCCGATCAGCAGGAAGTGCTCGAAGAACTTGGAGGCGATGTCCTGATAGGCGGCGTCCTCGCGGGCGAGCTCGAGCGCGATCCTCAGCATGTTCAGGCAGAACATCGCCATCCACGAGGTGCCGTCGGACTGGGTCAGCGTGCCGCCGACCGGCAGGGGCCGCGAGCGATCGAACACGCCGATATTGTCGAGCCCGAGAAAGCCGCCCTGGAAGACGTTGCGGCCGCCCCTGTCCTTGCGGTTCACCCACCAGGTGAAGTTCAGGAGCAGCTTGATGAACACGGCCTCGAGAAACACGCGGTCGCCGATGCCGCGGCGCGCCTTCTCGGCCGTGTAGATGCGCAGCGCCGCCCAGGCGTGCACGGGCGGGTTCACGTCCGAGAAGTTCCACTCGTAGGCGGGGAGCTGACCGTTGGGATGCATCATCCAGGGCTGGCACAGCAGCAGGAGCTGATCCTTGGCGAAGCGCGTGTCGACCAGGGCCATGGTCACGAGATGGAACGCCCAGTCCCACGCGGCGAACCACGGATATTCCCACTTGTCCGGCATGGCGACGACGCTCGCCGTGACGAGATGCGGCCAGTCGCTGTTGCGCCCGCGGCGTCGCTGCGGCGGGGGCGCCGGCTGGGCCGGATCGCCGCGCAGCCACTCCGTCACGTCGAAGGCGTAGAACTGCTTCGACCACAGGAGGCCGGCGATCGCCTGGCGCTGCACGGCCCGCATGTCCGGATCGTCGATCCGCCGCTGCAGAGCGGCGAAGTACTCGTCGGCTTCGGCGATCCGCGTCGAAAAAACGGCATCGAAGTCGGAGAACGCGTCGGCACGCCGCTCGCCGGGCGAGAGCCGCGCGCGCAGCACGACGCTGCCGCCGGACGGCACGTCGATCGCGTGCAGGGCCGCCGCCTTGGTGCCGATGCGGCCCGGGTTCACGGCGCCCCGGAAGCCGCTCACCACATGGTCGCCGATGCCGTCCTTGAAGAAGCCCGGCACGACCGGCGTGCCGAACAGGCGGTGCGCGTTGGTCTCGTTCTCGCAGAACAGGAGATCGTCGGGGGCCTCGAGATGCAGCGTGAAGATGCCGAGCAGCGCGTGCGCGGCCCGGATCGCGGCGCCGCCGTCCGCGCTGAGCACCGGCTTCTCCGCGTCTCCCGCCCATGACCAGGTGTTGCGGAACCAGATCTGCGGGAGCACGGCGAGCCGCGCCGGGCGGTCGCCGCGATTGGTGACGGTGATGCGCCACAGGGTGTCGTTCGGGTCCGCCTTGGCGTACTCGATCGTCACGTCGAAATAGCGGTCCTGGTCGAACACGCCGGTGTCGAGCAGCTCGAACTCGCGATCGACGCGACCGCGGCGGCGGTTCTCGGCGACGAGCCAGCCATACGGGAACGAGCCTTGCGGATACTTGTACAGCATCCGCGCATAAGAGTGCGTCGGCGTGGCGTCGAGATGGTGCCAGATCTCCTTGACGTCCTCGCCGTGATTGCCCTCGGCGTTGGTGAGCCCGAAGAAGCGCTCCTTCAGGATCGGGTCGGCGCCGTTCCACAGCGCGAGGCCGAGGCAAAGATGCTGGGCGGCGTCGCACCAGCCGCCGATCGCGTCCTCGCCCCAGCGATAGGCGCGGCTGCGCGCCGCGTCGTGGGTCAGGTAGGACCAGGCGTCGCCGGAGGCCGAATAGTCCTCGCGCACCGTGCCCCACTGGCGATCGCTCACATAGGGGCCGAAGCGCCGCCATTGGGCCGCGCCGGCATTCGCCTCGGCGAGGCGGCGCCCCTCGGCCGTCGGCGCGAGCGGATCGCTCACCGCGGCCCCGCGGGAGCGCCGGATCCGGCCGGCGGGGCGGGCGTCGTCGCGGGCGGCTTGCTCTCGGGCGCCTTGGGATCGCCGGGCTTGGTGTCGGCGGACTTGGTGTCGGCGGACTTGGCGGCGGCGAGCTTCTCGACGGTCGCCTGCAGGGTGGCGACCGTCGCCTTCAGGACCGCGATCTCGGCGGCGGCGGCGGCGAGGCGCTGATTGGCGAGCGTGGCGTTGCGGGCGATGACCGCGTGCAGATACTCGACATTGGCCTGCAGACAGCCGGTGCGCCGATCCATCTGCGATTCGCGGCCGCACGCCTCGAGGCCGCGCACGTCCTGCGCCGCCGCCGGTGGCGCGGGCCAGGCCGAGACGACCCATGCGACGGCGGCCGTCCTGACGAGCGCCGGAGCGACGCGACCTGCGATCCCGATCATGACCGGCCCTCGTTACGAGAACGGCGACGCTAGCGCGCGAATCTTAACGGGGTTTGTCGACCCGCGCGAGCGGCGCGACGCCTGGACCGGCGGAACCGCGGTCAGCCCGCCTCGCGGGCCGCGGCGAGGTTTCGGCGCAGGATCGGCTGATCGGCGAGCGCCAGCGCCTGCTCGAACACGGCCGCCGCCGCGGCGTGGTCGCGAGCATGGTTCATCAAGAGCGTGCCGAGATTGTTGAGGGCGACGAAGTCGGTCGGGTCGGCCGCGGCGGCACGCCGGAACGCGGCCAGCGCCGCGTCCTTGTCGCCGGCGGCGAGCTTGGCATTGCCCTCGGCGAAGTCGCGCTTGCCGACGACGGCGCGGGCATAGGCGTCGGCGTCCTCGCACAGCGCGGCGCGGCGGGCGAGCAGCGAGTGGTCCCGGCAGTCGGGATCGGCGAGCGCGGCGGCGAGGCGGGCGCGCGCGTTGTCGCGGTCGCCCGACAGATAGGCCGCCTCGGCGCGCACCCGCAGCACCTCCGGGCTCTCGCCGTGCCGATCGGCGAGACGCGCCAGCAGCGCCTCGGCGCCGGCGAAGTCGGCCTGCGCGAGCCGCGCCAGCGCCAGATTGTGCAGCACCCGCCGGGTCTCGCCCTCGATCGCCTGGATGCGGCGGAGCCAGCGCTCGGCCTTGGCGTAGTCGCCTGAGGCGAGCCCGTTGAGGGCGAGCCGCTCGTAGGCGCGCAGCAGCAGCGATTTGAGCATGGGCCTCTCCGTCGTCATGGCCGAGCTCGTCCCGGCCACCCACGACTCCACGGCGAGCGTCGTCGAAGACGTGAATGCCCGTGACGAGCACCGGCATGACGGAGTGGGGACGGTGCATGCCGCCCCCACCGAAGCGTCAGCCGCCGGTCAGACGACCAGCGACAGCAACCAGGCGAACAGGAACGCCACCAGGCCGACCACCAGGGTCGCCGTGGTGTAGAGCTTGTAGGCGACGTTCACGGGCATGTTGGAGAACTGCGACACGACCCAGAAGTAGGAGTCGTTCGCGTGCGACACCACCATGGCGCCGGCGCCGATGACCACGGCCGTGATGGCCGGATCGAGCCCGAGCGTGCCCATCAGCGGCGCCATGATGGCCGCCGTGGTGATGATCGCGACCGTCGACGAGCCCTGCGCGGTCTTCAGCGCCGCCGAGATGGCGAAGGGCAGGAACAGGCCGAGTGGCAGATGCGCCATGTTGGTGCCGATGAAGTCCTTCATCGGCGAGGCGGCCAGCACCCGGCCGAACGAACCGCCGGCGCCCGTGATGGCGAGGATGATGGCGGCGTCCTTGATGCCCTGCCCCATCCAGGAGTCGACCGCGACCGAGAGCTCCTTGCGCGGCACCAGGAACAGGCTGGCGACCACGCCGAGCATCAGCGCCGTCACCGGGTCGCCGATGAAGTCGAAGAACACCCGCACGACGCCGTCACCGAACGGCCGGGTCGGGAAGTCGGCGAGCGACTTCAGCAGGATCAGGACGATCGGCAGGACCAGCGGCAGGAAGCTCATGAAGGTGGACGGCAGCGTGCCGTACTTCGCCATGAGATCGCCGTAGCTTTCCTCGACGCCGGGCGAGATGTCGTACTTGCGGCCCATCACGCTCGCCCAGGCGAGGCCGGCGAGCGACGACGGGATCGCGACGATCATGCCGTACAGGATGACGAGGCCGAGGTCGGCCTTCAGGGTCGCGGCGGCGGCGAGCGGGCCGGGCGTCGGCGGCACCATCGTGTGCGTGGCGTAGAGGCCGGTGGCGAGCGCCACCGCCATCACGCCCATCGAGGTCTTGGTCTCGGCCGCGAGCGCCTTGTTGAGGGGCGTGAGAATCACGTAGCCCGAATCGCAGAACACCGGGATCGACACGACGTAGCCCGCGATGTTCATGGCGAGCGGCGCCCGCGACCGCCCGACCAGCCGCAGGATCGCCTGCGTCATCACCAGGGCCGCGCCGGTCTTCTCCAGGATGTAGCCCATGATCGTGCCGGCCACGATCACGATGCCGATGTAGGTGAGCGTCCCGCCGAAGCCCTCGCGCACCGCCTTGACGACGTCGAGCGCCGGCATGCCGATCGCCAGGCCGTAGGCGAAGGCGATCACGATCAGGACGACGAATGCATTGACCTTCCACTTGCCGGTGGCGATCACGATCAGCACGACCGCGAGCGCCAGCAAGAGGATCGATACCGATCCTGATACCATTTTTGGAATCCCCCTCCGGCCCGGGATGAGACAGACGGCCGGATGGTGTTCGGCTATACGCCGCCTGATCGGACGCGGGAATCAGGGGTCTTGCGCACGTGGCGATGTGCAACCGGGCCTGGGGCGCAGGTCACCGCGCCACGGCGACCGCCGTGTCGAGCGGCGGCAGCGCCGCGGCGGCGTGGGACGTGGCGATGCGCTCCGGGCTAGGCGTCCCGTACAGGGTGGTGCGCTGGCGCGGCGTGCGGCCAGCGCCGCGGATCAGCGCCTCGAGCGCGGCCGGCGTCATCTCCTGGCCGTGCGAGGCGCCGGCGGCGCGCGTGATGCTCTCGTTCATCAGCGTTCCGCCGACGTCGTTCGCGCCGGCGTTCAGGCAGACCCGAGCGCCTTCGGCGCCCATCTTCACCCACGAGGTCTGGATGTTATCCACCAGCCCGTGCAGCACCAGCCGCCCGACCGCATGCATCAGCACCGACTCGCGGAACGTGGGGCCGAGCCGCGACCGCCCGCGCAGGTTGATGGGCGCCTCCATGGCGACGAAGGGCAGCGGCACGAACTCGGTGATGCCGCCGGTGCGGCTCTGCAACCGGCGCAGATGGAGGAGATGCCGGGCCCAGTGCAGCGGCGTGTCGACATGGCCGAACATGATGGTCGCGGTGGTGCGCAGGCCGATGCGGTGCGCCGCCTCGACCACCTCGAGCCACTGGGCGACCGTCACCTTGTCAGGGCAGATGATGGCGCGCACCTCGGGGTCGAGCACCTCGGCCGCCGTGCCGGGCAGCGTGCCGAGCCCGGCATCGCGCAGCATGGGGAGAAACTCCGCCGGCGTCAGGCCGAGCGTCTTCGCCCCCTGGAACGTCTCCAGCGGCGAGAAGGCGTGGATGTGCAGGTCAGGCAGCTCCGCCTTGATGGCGCGGCACAGCGCGACATAGAAGTCGCCCGTGTAGTCGGGATGGATGCCGCCCTGCAGGCAGACCTCGACGGCGCCGCGCTCCCATGCCTCGCGGCAGCGCGCGACGACGTCCGGAATCGTCAGCTCGTAGGGCTTGCCGCGCAGATGCTCGGTCGTCTTCCCCTTCGAGAAGGCGCAGAAGCTGCACCGATACGAGCAGATGTTGGTGTAGTTGACGTTGCGGGTGACGACGTAGCTCACCGTGTCGCCGGCGACGTCGCGGCGCAGCGCGTCGGCGGTGCGACACACCTCGTCGAACGCCACGCCGCGCGCCGAAAACAGCGCGACGATCTCGGCTTCCGTCAGCTCCTCGCCGCGCGTCGCGCGAGCGAGGATCGGCGACAGCGAGCCGGGCCGCGGGCCGATCGCAGGCATCGCCGGCAGCGCCGCGCAGGCGCCGGGGGTCCAGGTCTCGACACGGGCGAAGCCTTCGGAGTCGGAGGCCCGCAGCACCGCGGTGTGCAGGCCCTCGTCGATCCAGCGCCCGCGGTCGGCGAGGTAACGGCGATGCACGGGGAGGCGCGGCACCAGCACCTTGCCGGCCGCCGCGGTGTCGCGCGCCAGCGCCTCGAGATGCGGCCACGGCTTCTCGGGATTGACGTGATCGGGCGTGACGGGCGAGACGCCGCCCCAGTCGTCGATGCCGGCGGCGATCAGGCTCTTCAGATAACCCGAGCCGAGATTGGGAGGCGCCTGGATGGTCACGTCGGGCGGCATGATCAGGCGCGCGACGGCGACGCTCCACAGATGCTCGGCCGCGTCGGGCTCGGGATGGTCAGCCATCCGGGTGCCGGGCTTGGCGCGGAAATTCTGGACGATGATCTCCTGGAGATGCCCGTGCGTCTCGTGCAGGGCGCGCAGCGCCAAGAGGCTGTCGATGCGCTCCTCGCGCGTCTCGCCGATACCGACGAGAATGCCCGACGTGAACGGCACGTTCGCCTCGCCCGCCGCCGCGATGGTGGCGAGCCGCACCTCGGGCTGCTTGTCGGGCGAGCCGAAATGCGCGAGGCCGCGCTGCATCAGGCGGTCCGTGACGGTCTCCAGCATCAGGCCCTGCGACACCGAGACGGTACGCAGTCTCGCGACGTCGCCCGCCGTCATCACGCCGGCGTTGAGATGCGGCAGCAGGCCGGTCTCGCGCCGCACGAGATCCGCCATGGCGACCAGATAGTCGAGCGTGGTGGCATGGCCGAGCCGGTCGAGCTCCTCGCGGGCGACGCGGTAGCGCAATTCCGGCTTATCGCCGAGCGTGAAAAGCGCCTCCCGGCAGCCGGCCGCGGCACCGGCGCGTGCGATGCCCAGAACCTCCTCGGGGCTCAGATAGGCCGCCTCGCCGCGCCGCGGCGGATGCGCGAATGTGCAGTAATGGCAGCTGTCGCGGCACAGCTGGGTGAGCGGGATGAAGACCTTTCGCGAGTAGGTGACGCGGTCCCCGAAGACGGCGTCGCGCACCGCCGCGGCGGCCCGCATCAAGGCCGGCCCGGGCTCGATCGCGACGAGCAGACGCGCCTCGTCGGCGGCGAGCGGCCGCGGCGCGCGGGCGAGCGCCAAGAGATCGAGCGCCGTATCGTGAACAACGGGATCGCGCCCCTCGGGACCGAGAGTCTGGCTCATTCTCCCGCCTCCATGCCGGTCGGTGCCGCGCGCTCCAGATGGACCGCGAGTCGCGCGGAGAAGTCCGGGCCGAGCGCGGCGACCAGCCGGCCGGCCCGCGTCGGCGCGTTCGTGATCAGGAAATCCGCGAGGTCGTGCGGCTCGTCGATGTCGAAGCCGATGCCGGGCACCTCGACCACGGTCGGCGTGATGCCGGCGTTCCGGGCGGCGTCGAGATGCGGATAGAAGCTGTTGGACCCGAAGCGCAGCGGCACCGCGTCGGCCGGCGTCATCAGGATCGCGTTGGAGCCTTGGAAATCGCGCGCCGGTGAAATGGTGAAGCCGGGCCGGCCGTCCGCGCAGGCGGCGCGATGCGCCGCGATCACCCGGCTCACGTCGGCGGGCGCCAGCAACGGCAGGTCGCCCGGCAACGTGATCAGCGCGACGCCTTCGCGGGCGAGCCGTCGCGCCCCGCCCGTCACGGCGCCGGTGTGGCCCTCGCTCGCCTGCACGTCCGTGACCTCGGCCCCGTAGTTCCGCGCGAGCGCCGCGGCCGTCGCGTCCGCCGTCACCACCAGAACGCGAAACAGCTCCGGCACCGCCGACAGAACCTCGAGCACGTCCTCGGCCATCGCCAGGGCCAGCGCACTGCGGGTCTCGGCATCGAGCACCGCGGCGAGGCGCTGCTTGGCGCCGACCACGCCCTTGATCGGCACGACCGCGCAGATCCTGTCCGCGCAGATGCGATCCGCGCGGCTCATGCGGACACTCGCAGCCGGTCGGCGAAGGCCAGCACGTCGGCGGCGAGCCGCTCGCGGTCGGCCAGCGTGATCATCAGGGTGCGGGTCGCGATCGCCGGGACGTCGAGCTGCTTCACGGCGGCGTGGTCGACCTCGTCCACCACGTACCCGTCGATCAGATCACGATAGCGCGCGGCGACGGCGGCCGCGGTCGCGACGTCGCCGAGATCGGTCAGCATCGCGGCGGTCGGTCCCTTCACGGCGCGGCCCCCGATCAGCGGCGACACGGCGACGACGGGGGCCTTGCGGGCGACGAGCGCCTCGCGCACCCCCGGCACGGCGAGGATCGGCTCGATGCTGATCAGCGGGTTCGACGGGCAGATCACGACCGCGCGCAATTCGGGATCGGCGAGCGCGTCGCGAACGGCCGGCAGCGGCCGCGCCGCGTCGGCGCCGTCGAACAGGATCTCCCGCACGGTGAGCGACGCGCGATGGCCGACGAACCAGTCCTGGAAGTCGAGCCAGCCCTGGTCGGTGCGCACGCGCGTGCGCAAGCGATCATCGGTGACGGGCAGGATCGTCGTCGCGATGCGCAGCGCCGCGCAGACCTCGGCCGTCACCTGCGACAGCGGCACGCCTTGGCCGAGCTTGTGGGTGCGCAGCACATGCATGGCGAGATCGCCGTCGCCGAGCCGGAACCAGCTCGGGCCGCCGAGCGCGGCCAGCGCCGACATGAAGCTCCAGGTCTCGCCCGCCCGCCCCCAGCCCTGCTGCGGATCGGCGAGGCCGGCGAGCGTGTAGACCAGCGTGTCGATGTCGGGCGAGACGTGAAGGCCGAGATGAGAAAAATCGTCGCCGACATTGGCGATCACGGTCAGGGCGCCCGGCGGGAGCTTGCGCGACAGGCCGAGCGCCAGCTTGGCGCCGCCGATCCCGCCCGAGAGCGCGACGACTGATCCCGGCGCGGCCATCAGCGGAACAGATCCTCGCCCGGGCCGCGAATCAGATCCGCGGCAGGGCGCGACACAGCATCATATACGAGGCCGCGGACCAGAACGGCGGGCCGGCCTTCTGCACCCTGCCCCATCAGGAGCGACGCGGCGGCGGCGATCTCGTCGGCAAAGCCGGTCTCGGTGACGCGCAGCGGGCGGCCGTAGAGATCGGGCGCGCCGCGCAGATCGCGCAGCGCCGGCAGCCCGGCGGCGCCGAGCGCGACGCCGACCGTGCCCTGCCGCCACGGCCGGCCGAAGCTGTCGCTGATCACGACCGCGAGCGGCACGCCGGAGCGCGCCGAGAGTGCTGCGTGCAGACGTGCGGCCGAAGCGTCGGCGTCCTGCGGCAGCAGCAGCACCGGATCGCCGCCTTCGACCGGATCGACGTTGGAGCGGTCGATGCCGGCGTTCGCCATCACGAAGCCGCAGCGGTGCTCGACGATCAGCACGCGCTTCGAGTGGCGCACGACGCGGCGCGACTCCGACAGGATCACCTCGACGAGCCGCGGATCCTTGTCGGTCTCGACGGCGAGCCGCTCCGCCTCGGCCGACGGCGTCACGGTCGCGAGATCGACATAGCGGCCCTCGGCCTTGGAGACGATCTTCTGGGCCAGCACCAGCACGTCGCCGCGCTCGACGCCGCCGACCGCCGCGAGACCGCGGGCGAGGAGATCGGCGAGGTCGTCGCCCGGCCGCACCAGCGGCAGCCCCGGCAGCGCGATCAGCGCGAGCCGGCTCGCGGCGGCGTCCGGCGCCGGCGCGGCCTCGGCGGCGGGCGCGGCCACGCCGGTGGCGGGGCGGGCGCGCGTGGGCGAGGTGGTGCTCATCGGGTCGGAGGCCGTGGTCTGGGCCGTTCGCGGCGACGCGGTCGGGGGTTCGGGGTCCGGTCGACCGTTATCGACCCTCGCGCCGCGCAATGCAAACGGCCGCAGCGTGCCGCGTGTTCCGCCCGTCAACCAGCGGACGAGACCGCCGGCCGGGGCCGTGGCACCGCGAGGAGCGCCGAAACGCCGGTCAGCGCCGCCGGCACGGCCCACCAGGCGTAGCGGAAATCCGCCGCGACGCCGAGCAGCGCGAAGCTCGCCACGTAGACGATGGCGGAGCCCGGCACCACGAGGGCGAAGGCGCCGCAGGGCGTTCCGCGGTATCGCCACGCGAAACCGGCGATCACGACGCAGGCGGCGAGCCAGACGCCGGCGCGGAACAACGGCGTCGGCTTCAGCACGTCGTGCACGGCCAGCATGGCGCCGAAGGCGCGATCGTCGGGCAGCGCGCGGCGCGACTTGTCGTCGAGGTCGAGCACCCAGATCGTGAAGTTCGGCTCGACCAGGAACTGCGTCGTGAAGGCGAGGCGGTGGCGAAGCCAGGCGAGCGGATGCGCCATGATCGCGGCGCTCCAGGCGGCCGTGAGCGCCGGCGTGCCGAACACGCCGTCGCGCTTCTCCAGCCGATCCATCA
This sequence comes from Rhodoplanes azumiensis, assembly GCF_042682915.1. Classification (NCBI taxonomy): domain Bacteria; kingdom Pseudomonadati; phylum Pseudomonadota; class Alphaproteobacteria; order Hyphomicrobiales; family Nitrobacteraceae; genus Rhodoplanes; species Rhodoplanes azumiensis. The sequence continues at coordinate 41,654 of NZ_JBHUIW010000004.1, forward strand.
CGAAGGCGCAGGGGCGGCCGTACCAGTAGGCGTCCCACAGATAGGGGTCGTAGCAATCGGAGACGAGGCGGCGTCGCTGCTCGGGCGTCCAGTCGCCGGGTAGGCGCACCTCGCCGGAAAAATGCGTGATGCCGCCGAGGTCGAACACGGCGAGCGAGTGCTGCGGGAACTCGCGCTTGGCGCCGAGCGCGCCGTAATAGACGAGCTGCAGGAGGACGAAGAGCGCGACGCCGGTCGGTATAAAAAGAAGCGCGAGGCGCTTCAGGTGGAACTGCGCCGGCCACAGCGCATAGGCGACCAGCACGGGCGCGGCGAGCATCGCGTTCGGACGCAGCAGCACGCCGAGGACGATCAGGGCGAGGGAGGCGACCTGCAAGCCGATGCGCAGGCCTCCGCCCCTCTCCCTGAGGGAGAGGGTCGGGCGCGGGCGAAGCACGCGACCGGGGTGAGGGTTTACGGCGCCTGTTGGTTGGCTCGGCACCCCCTCACCCGGACCGCTTCGCGGTCCGACCTCTCCCCGCTGGGGAGAGGTGAAGGCCGACGCGAACGCCAGCGCCGCGGCGAGGAGCCAGACGCAACCGAACAGGATGTCGCGCCAGATGATGCCGAGGAACATGAAGCCGGGCGGCGCGAAGCCGAGCAGCACCGTGACGACCCCGAGCCACGGCGCACGCCGCGCCAGCACGGCGCCGACGATCGAAAAACCGCTCCAGTAGAGCGCCGCGGTGACGAGCAGCATGCCGGGTGGACCGGGCACCAGGAGATCGATCTGCCGCCACGCCCAGGCCATCACGGGGGACTGCCAGTCGCCGTAGACGCCGGCGCGCGCCGCTACCAGCACGTAGCGGGCGTCGTAGGTCATCACGCCGGGCCAGAACACCGCGAGCGTGAGGCCGAAGCCGGCGAGCGCGATCAGCGCGACGGCGATCTGTGGCGCGAAACAGGCCGCGCGCGACGGCGCGAGCGCGGCGGCCGGCACCGCGAGGCTCAGGCCGAAGGCGCCGCGCCGCTCAGCGGATCGCATAGACGTCGCCGGAGTTCGCCGCGTGCGGCAGGCCGAGGATCCAGGATCGGATCTCCTCGGCGCTCCGCCAGGCGCCGTGTTCGAACCGGTGCGACTCGCCGAGCGACGCCTCGAATTTATCGTAGCCGAGCGCGACGCAGCGATCGAGCGCGGCCAGCGCGACGTCGCGTTGGATCGTGGTGAACTCGAACGACAGCGCCGCGACCTCGTGAGACAGTCCGAGCAGCGCCTCGGCCTCGAACCCTTCGACGTCGATCTTGATGAAGGCCGGGACACCGTGGCGGGCGATCAGCGCGTCGAGCGTCGTCATCGGAACGGTGAGCCGCTCGGTCCAGCACTCCTCGGCCCAGCCCGGCGCGCCGGCCGCCGCCGCGACGAACTGCTCCGACACGGTCGAGACGGTCGGGTTGTCGCGGTTGATCAGCAGCTCGGCCGTGCCCTCGCTGCGGCCGACCACCACGGGCTCGATCGTCACGCCGGGATCGCGCCGGAACAGCACGTCGAGCACCGTCACGAGATGCGGCTGCGGCTCGACGGCCACGACCCGGGCGCCGCGTCGGCGGAACGCCGCGGTGCGATCGCCGACATGGGCGCCGATGTCGAACACGAGGTCGCCGGGCGCGACGAAGTCGGCATACAGCCGGTCGAGCCCGGCCCGGTGGGTGCGGCGGCCGTGATAGGTCCGCAGCGAGCCGAGGATGCCCGTCAATGCGCGCAGGCGCCCGAACATCACGGCGATTCGGCGGGCTGAGGAATCACGACGGTGGCGGACGTCGGCCCGGAGACCGCCGCGGGCTGCGGCGCGGCGGTCGGGGACGGCGGCGCCGTGACGAGACGCAGGATCGGCGGCGGGTCGCGCTCCTCGGGCAGGCGACAGAGAGCGGCCTTCTGCATGAACCGTCCGAGCCCGGGCGACGCGGTCGCGACCGCGAGCGGCACGGCGAGCGCCGGCCCGAGCGCCAGCACGGCCGCGTAGGGGAGCGCGGCAGGCACGGTCGTGGCGACCAGCAGCAGCACGGCGAGACCCAGCACGGTCTGCGGCCACAGCAGCCGCAGCGCGAGGCCGACCGGCACGGCGTGATCGTCGCGCGCCTGAGCGCCCCAGCCGATGCCGCGCCCGAGCGCCAGCCGCACCAGGAACAGCGTGTGGGCGAGCCACAGGATCGGCACCAGGAGCTGCATGAAGGTCATGGCGACCAGGGCGTTGGAGACGAGCACGCCCGGCCCGCCGAACGGCGCGGCGCCGCGCGGCCGCGTCACCAGGGCGAGCACGGTCGCGATCTGCGGCGCGAACCACATCGGCAGCAGGATCCAGAACAAAGCGAGGCCGAGGGCCGGCGCGATCGCCGGGGCGTCGCCCGCCCCGAGCGCGGCGACGAGCGGGATCAGCACGGTGAGGCCCACCCAGGCCGGCGAGCCGAAGAACATCAGGATGGCGAAGACGAGCTGATAGCGGCTGATCGGCTTCAGGCCCGGCAGGCCGAGGAAGCGCCAATACTGCATGTTGCCCTGGCACCAGCGCAGATCGCGCCGCACGAACTCCATCAAGGTCGGCGGGTTCTCCTCGAAGCCGAGCGTCTCCTCGGGCAGCACCCGCACCTCGAAGCCGGCGCGGCGCATCAGCACGGCCTCGATCTGATCGTGGCTCAGCACATGCCCGCCGAGCGGCCCGGTGCCGGGCAGCGCCGACAGCTCGCAATGCGCGATGAAGGGCTTCAGGCGCAGCACCGCGTTGTGGCCCCAATAGGGGCCGCAGTCGGCCTGCCACCACGCGCTGCCGAACGTGTAGGAGCGCATCGAAAGCCGCATGCTGTACTGGAACAGCCGGGCGAAGGCGCTGGTCGCCGGGCGACCAATCACGAGGCCCTGGAGAATGCCGAGCTTCGGGTCCGCCTCGACGATCCGCACCATCCGCAGCACCGCCTCGGCCGGCATGACGCTGTCGGCGTCGAGCGTCACGGCGTAGTCGTGCAGGTGGCCGAAGGCGTTGCAGAACGCGGCGATGTTGCCGGCCTTGAAGCCGGCATTGTCGGTGCGCCGCCGATAGGTGAGCGCGATGCGCCCGGCGAATTCGGCGGTGAGCGCGGCGAAGGCGGCCTCCTCGGCGGCCGTGATGGCGGGGTCGCTGGTGTCGCTCAGCACATAGGCGTGGAACCGGTCGGCCTGCGGCGTCTCGGCGAGGCCGCCGAGGAGCGGCCGGAGGTTGCGAACGATGCGGTCCGGCGCCTCGTTGCGCACGCACACCAGGATGGCCGTGGACCCGATGATCGGCGCCGTCGGCGCCACCCGTGCCGCCACCGGCAGCACGGCCGCGACCGGATCGGCGGCGAAGCGCAGGATCAGGAAGCCGATGACGGCGTTCCAGAAGCCGATGACGGTCCACGGCAGCGTGACGCCGAACAGCACGAGGAGGAGGAGATCGAGGCCCGACGGCCCGCCCGGCGCCAGCGCCGCGGCGGCGAGCGCCAGGAGGCCCGCCATGGTGATCAGCACCAGCCCGGCGAACAGCGCGCGCCGCGCGCCGGCCGGGAGGGTTCGTTGCGGAACCGTCTGTCGATCCTGCGTGGGGTCCGCCGCAGCCGCCTGCCCCGACATCAGCTCCCCCTGCCCTGCCGCATCCGACGCGGGTATAGCGATGGGGCGGTTCCCCGGTCCAATAACGGATAAGCGAGTGACACGCCCATCTCGGTCCCCCTCCGCGCCGCCCGGCGCTCTCCATGCCGACGCCCTGTGGACGGTCGCCCCCGGCCGGGCCGAGATCCGCCACGAAGCCCTGACCCCGCCCGCGCCCGACGAGGTTCTGGTCCGGGCCCGGCACGGCGCGGTCAGCCGCGGCACCGAGCGCCTCGTGCTGGACGGCCGCGTGCCGGTCGCCGAGCACCACCGCATGCGGGCGCCGTTCATGTCCGGCGACTTTCCGTTCCCGGTCAAATACGGCTATTCGACGGTGGGTTACGTCGAGGCGGGGCGGCCGGATCTGGTCGGGCGCACCGTCTTCGCCCTGTTCCCGCACCAGACCCGCTTCGTTCTGCCGGCCGAGGCCGTGGTGCCGGTGCCGGACGGCGTGCCGGCGCGCCGCGCCGTGCTGGCCGCCAACATGGAGACGGCGCTCAACGCCGTGTGGGACACGTCGGCCGGCCCGGCCGACCGGATCGCCGTGGTCGGGGCCGGCGTGGTCGGGCTTCTGGTCGCCTATCTGTGTGCCCGGCTGCCCGGCGCCGAGGTGACGCTCGTCGACATCGCGCCGGATCGCGCCGCGACGGCGGCAGCGCTCGGGGTGCGGTTCGCGACGCCCGATCAGGCGCTGGAGCATCGTGGCGACGGCTGCGACCTGGTGATCCACGCGAGCGCCAGCGCGGCGGGGCTCACGACGGCGCTGGCGCTCGCCGGGCTCGAGGCGACCGTGCTGGAGCTGAGCTGGTACGGCGAGGGCAGCGTCGCGGCGCCGCTCGGCGGCGCCTTCCACAGCCGGCGGCTGACGCTCCGATCGTCGCAGGTCGGACAGGTGTCGCCGTCGCACCGGCCGCGCTGGACGCACCGGCGCCGGCTCGCGGCGGCCCTCGCTCTCCTCGCCGACGATCGTCTCGACGCCCTGCTCGCTCCGGCCGTGCCGTTTCACGACCTGCCGGACCGACTCGGCCACATGGTGTCGCCAGAAAGCGGCATCTTGTGCCCGCTGATCGACTATCCGGCGCCGTGACGCCGACCATCCGATCAGGCCGCAGTTTCAGACCGGGGGGCAGGCCGGCGCGTGGCAGACGAGCTCGATGTTGTGGCCCTCGGGATCGCGCACGAAGGCGGCGGAACAGCTCGAATGATCGTGCGGCCGCAGGCCCGGCCCACCGTTGTCGCGGCCGCCGGCCGCCAGCGCCGCGGCATGGAAGGCCTCGACGGTCGCGCGATCGGACGCCGAGAGCGCGACATGCAGCACGCCGGTGAGCCCTTCCTCGCCGCCGATCCAGAGGTCCGGCTCGCCGTCGCGCCAGAAGCCGGCGGCGGCGGGGTCCATGTCGGTCGCGTCCGGGCCGAACTCCATGATCCCCGAACAACCGAGCGGCGCCAGCGCGGCCGCAAAGAAGGCGCGCGAGCGGGGAATGTCGGACACCGGGGCGCCGACCCGATCGATCATGATCTGTTCTTCAAAAAAGCTCCGGGACGGCCCGAGAGCCGCCCCGGAGAAACACCGCAACGATCGATCGCGGTCAGGCCACGACCGTCAGGTCTTCTGGCGCTCGATCATCAGCTTCTTCAGCTCGGCGATCGCCTTGGCCGGGTTGAGGCCCTTCGGGCACGCCTTCGAGCAGTTCATGATGGTGACGCAGCGATAGAGGCGGAACGGATCCTCGAGCTCGTCGAGCCGCTCGCCGGTCGCCTCGTCGCGGCTGTCGATCACCCAGCGATAGGCGTGCAGGAGCGCGGCGGGACCGAGATAGCGATCCGGGTTCCACCAGTATTCCGGGCACGAGGTCGAGCAGCAGGCGCAGAGGATGCACTCGTAGAGACCGTCGAGCATCTCGCGGTCGTGCTTGCTCTGGATCCACTCCTTCTCGGGCGCCGGCGTCGCCGTCTGCAGCCAGGGCTGCACCAGCGCGTGCTGGGCGAAGAAATTGGTCAGATCCGGAACCAGATCCTTGACCACCGGCTGGTGCGGCAGCGGCAGCACCTTCACGGCACCCTTGATCTCGCCCATGTCCTTGGTGCAGGCGAGCGTGTTGACGCCGTCGATGTTCATGGCGCAGGAGCCGCAGATGCCCTCGCGGCAGGAGCGCCGGAACGTCAGCGTCGGATCGACCTTGTTCTTGATCCACAACAGCGCGTCGAGGACCATCGGCCCGCAGTCGTCGAGATCGACCGTGAAGGTGTCGATCCGCGGGTTCTTCCCGTCGTCGGGATTCCAGCGGTAGACGCGGAACTCGCGCGTGTTCGACGCGCCGTCCGGCTTCGGCCACACCTTGCCGTCGCCGACCCGCGAGTTCTTTGGCAGGGTGAATTCGACCATGTCAGTAAACCCTCGCCTTCGGCTCGATGTACGAGACGTCGTTCGTCATCGTGTAGGTGTGCACCGGGCGGTAGTCGATCGTCACCTTGCGGCTCTGCGGATCGAGCCACGCCAGCGTGTGCTTCATCCACTCCTTGTCGTCGCGCTCCGGGAAGTCCTCGCGGGCGTGCGCGCCGCGGCTTTCCTTGCGGTTGGCGGCGGAGTTCATGGTCACGACCGCCTGGGCGATCAGATTGTCGAACTCGAGCGTCTCGATCAGGTCGGTGTTCCAGATCAGCGAGCGGTCCGACACCTTCACGTCGGCCGAGCCGGCCAGCACCTCGTCGATCAGCTTGACGCCCTCGGTCAAGACCTCGCCGGTGCGGAACACGGCGCAGTTCGACTGCATCACCCGCTGCATGCGGGCGCGCAGCTCGGCCGTCGGGGTCGAGCCGTTGGCGTTGCGGAAGCGGTCGAGGCGGGCGAGCGCCTTGTCGGTCTCGGCCGCCGAGAGGGACGGCTGGCTGGCGCCGGGCTCGAGGATCTCGGCGCAGCGCAGTGCCGCGGCGCGGCCGAACACCACGAGATCGATCAGCGAGTTGGAGCCGAGCCGGTTGGCCCCGTGCACCGACACGCAGGCGGCCTCGCCGAGCGCCATCAGGCCGGGGACGATGTAGTCGGGATTGCCGTCCCGCTTGATCACCGCCTCGCCGTGATAGTTCGTGGCGATGCCGCCCATGTTGTAGTGGACGGTCGGGATGACCGGGATCGGCTCCTTGGTCACGTCGACGCCGGCGAAGATCTTCGCACTCTCCGAGATGCCGGGCAGGCGCTCGTGCAGGATCTTCGGATCGAGATGGTCGAGGTGCAGGAAGATGTGGTCCTTGTTGCGGCCGACGCCACGACCCTCGCGGATCTCGATCGTCATGGCGCGCGAGACGACATCGCGCGAAGCCAGATCCTTGGCGGAGGGTGCGTAGCGCTCCATGAAGCGCTCGCCCTCGGAGTTGACGAGGTAGCCACCCTCGCCGCGCGAGCCTTCGGTGATCAGGCAGCCCGAGCCGTAGATGCCGGTCGGGTGGAACTGGACGAACTCCATGTCCTGCAGCGGCAGGCCGGCGCGCAGCACCATGGCGTTGCCGTCGCCGGTCTGGGTGTGGGCGCCCGTGCAGGACAGATAGGCGCGGCCGTAGCCGCCGGTCGCCAGGATGGTCATCTGGGCGCGGAAGCGGTGCAGCGTCCCGTCGTCCATGTTGAGCGCGATGACGCCGCGGCAAGCGCCCTCGTCGTCCATGATCAGGTCGAGGACGAAATACTCGACCAGGAACTCGGCCGAGTGCTTCAGCGCGGCGCCGTACAAGGTGTGCAGCATCGCGTGGCCGGTGCGGTCGGCCGCCGCGCAGGTGCGCTGGGCGATGCCCTGGCCGTAGTTCGTCGTCATGCCGCCGAACGGCCGCTGGTAGATCTTGCCGTCCTCGGTGCGGGAGAAGGGCACGCCCCAGTGCTCGAGCTCGTAGACGGCGGCCGGCGCGTTGCGGCACATGTACTCGATGGTGTCCTGATCGCCGAGCCAGTCCGACCCCTTGACGGTGTCGTACATGTGCCAGCGCCAGTCGTCCGGGCCCATGTTGCCCAGCGCCGCCGAGATGCCGCCCTGCGCCGCGACCGTGTGCGAGCGGGTCGGGAACACCTTGGTCAGGCAGGCGGTGCGCAGCCCCGCCTCGCTGCAGCCGACGACGGCCCGCAGGCCCGCGCCGCCGGCGCCCACCACCACCACGTCGTAGGTGTGGTCCTCCAGCGGATAGGCCCGGCCGTTCACCGCCGGCGCGCCGCCGTTTCCGGATCCGTTGACGGCCATCGATCAGACTCCGAAGGAAAGCTTGAGGATCGCGTAGGTGCAGGCCAGCCAGACCACGATGGTGAGGAACGTGTTGGCGATCAGCAGGCCGGTCTTCATCGCCTTGCCGTGGACGTAGTCCTCGATCACCGACTGCAGGCCGAGGCGCATGTGCAGCGTGACCGTGTAGACCCACAGCAGCATGGTGATGGCGACGAGGGGCGATCCGAGAATCTGGACGACGGCGGCGTGGTTGCGGCCGATCAGCGAGATCACGATGACGATCGCGGCCAGCGTCAGCGGCAGGAGCGCGATCGAGGTGAGCCGCATCTCCCACCAGTGCTCGGTCCCGGACTTGGCCGAGCCGAGGCCGCGCACCTTGCCGATCGGGGTGCGGATGCTGGTCGACTTCATCGCAGGCCTCCCATCACGAAGCCGCCGATGATCCAGGCGAGCAGGGTGAGCGAGATCGAGCCGATCAGGGTCATGCGGGCGAGCCACTCGCGCTCGTTGGGCGCGAAGCCGCGGCCGGTGTCCCAGATCAGATGGCGGACGCCGCCGAGCGAGTGGTGGATCAGGCCCCACGAGAAGCCGAGCAGCACCAGCCGGCCGATCCAGGTGCTCATGAACCACTGGATCCAGGCATAGGCGTTCGGCCCCGTGGCGGCGGCGAGCAGCCACCACACGACGAGGAGGAAGCCGACATACAAAACGATCCCGGTGACCCGGTGGAAGCCGGACATCAGGAACGTGAAGGTCAGACGATAGATTTGGAGGTGCGGCGAAAGCGGCCGCTCGACCCGCGCCGGGCGTTCAGCCATGGAATTGCTCCAATGAAGGCCAGTCCCTTGAAGCAGAAGCGCGTCTTTTGTGCAATGCCCAATCGACGGCCTGCGGTGGATGTCGGGGTCATTATGATTGCATGCCGGGGCGTGACCGAACAGCCCGGCCGGCGACGATCGACTGTGCCGCACCGCGACGCGAATTCAATGCGGGGAAACCCGCGCCGGCGACGCGGGACATCGGCGTCGTGCGTCCCTCGCGACCGGCCGGGTGGCCCGCCGGAACGAGCCGCCGCTCAGCGCGGAATCAGCGCCCAATAGTCGAGGTCGAGGATGACGCCCGGCTCGTAGTCGTGGCCGGCCCGCAGCGGGTGGTCCTCGCAGGTGCGGTCCTTGGTCGCGACGAGCCGCAGGCGCAGCGCCCCGACGTCGCCGCGGCCGGGCAGCTCCGCCTTGCCGAGCACCTTCGACCAGGCGAACACGGTGTCGCCGGCGAACAGGGGTGCGACATGGGCGCCGCTGTTGATCGCCGCGACGTGGAAGACGTTGGCGAGGCCGTTGTAGGACAGCGCACGGGCGAGCGAGATGACGTGCCCGCCATAGATCAGCCGGCGGCCGATCCGGGTGCGCACCTGGGCGAAGTGGTTGAAGTGGACCTTGGCCGTATTCTGGTACAGGCGTGTCGACAGTTGATGCTCGGCGTCCTCGACCGTCATGCCGTCGACATGGTCGATCTTCTCGCCGATCGCATAGTCGTCGAACCGATCGGGCGCGCCGGAGAGGCCGAAATCCCAGCCCGCGGCATGGATCGACGGGCAGGCGGCGCCGAGGCTCGCCGGATCGACCGTCGTGGCCAGCTCGGGCACCAGCTCGGTGTGGGGCTTGGCCGCCTCGTCGCGCTTGTTGACCATCACCCAGCGCACGTATTCGAGAACCTTGGTCCCGTCCTGACGCCAGCCGGTCGACCGGACATAGACGACGCCGGTGCGTCGGCTCGAGTTCTCCTTGAGGCCGATCACCTCGGAGGTCGCGGTCAGCGTGTCGCCCGGATAGACGGTGGCGAGGAAGCGGCCCTCGGCGTAGCCGAGATTGGCGACGGCGTTGAGCGAGATATCCGGCACGGTCTTGCCGAACACGACGTGGAAGACGAGGAGGTCGTCGATCGGCGACCGTGGGTAGCCGATCGCCTGGGCGAAGGCGTCGGAGCTCTGCACCGCGAAACGCGGGCCGTAGAGGGCCGTGTAGAGCGCCACGTCGCCGGTCGTGACGGTGCGTGGCACGGCATGCCGGATGACGTCACCGATGCGAAAGTCTTCGAAGTAACGTCCCGCGCTGGTCTTGGCCATCGGACGAGGCCCCGGGGGGTCGGTGGCGGTTTTTGTGTCGGCTGGGATGTCGGCTCGGGATTGCCCGAGTCGTAGCGCGTCGCCTCGGGGCATGCAATTGGCCGAAAGGCGAGAGGCCCGGGTCGACGCCGCACGCTCCCCGGTCCCGCGACAGCGGACCCCCGAAGCGGCACGGCGGTCCCTGTCGCCGGCTCACGCCGGGACGAGCCGGACGGCCGTCATCGCCGCGGCGCGCGGCCTCACGCCGGCCAGGCGAAGGCGATCTTGTCGAGCGTCTTGGTGCCGAAGGTCTCGGACGAGCGCGCCACCGGACGGCCACCGAGCGCGCGATAGAAGTCCAGCGCCGGCTCGTTGTCGGACAGTGCCCACACCACGAGGCTCTTCATGCCGTTCTGCGCGAGGTCGCGCCGCGCCGCCGTGAACAGGCGGCGACCGAAGCCGAGCCCCTGGAACTCCGGCCGCATGTAGAGCTCGTAGACCTCGCCCTCGTAGGCGAGGCTGCGGGCGCGGTTACGGCCGTAGTTGGAGTAGCCCGCGATCTGATCGCCGAAGCAGAACAGCGAGACGCGGCTGCCCTTGCGGATGGCACCGTCCCACCAGGCCGGACCGCGCCGTTGCACCAGCTTCTCCAGCTCGGCGCCCGGGATGATGCCGCGATAGGCGGTCCGCCAAGCCTCGTCGTGGGCCGCTGCGACCGACGTCGCATCGGATACCTTGGCACGGCGAATCTCGATCAGGACGGTGCTCATGGCTCGATTAGAGCCAACGCGCCGACCTGCATCAAGAGGGCGCAGATACGTATTCTTCACCGTATTCGCGACTGTTGCGCCGTGGACACATGCGGGTCTTCGTGGCCACGCCGGCCGTCCGGCGCGCCCGATCGGCGATTCACGATCGTTGCCACATCGTCGCCACGTCGCGCTCCTCATGCGCCTTCCCTACGCCGACGCACGCGCTCGCGCGCCGCGTTCCGGCGAACGAAGATGCGTCGCGCGCGCAGCGCAGCCGAGCAGCCCCGGCCCGGCGCCGACGACGAGCGGATGCAGCGCGGCACGCCCAAGCCGCGATCGCCCCCGGGCGACGGCCCGACGGAAACCAAAGCGCACCTCGACGTCGTCGCGACCGAGCGCCCGGTCAGCCCCACACCTCGCGGGAGATCTCGACGATCATCGCGAGCTTCGCCCACTGCTCCTGATCGGCCAGGATGTTCCCCTCCTCGGTGGAGGCGAAGCCGCATTGCGGGCTGAGCGCGAGCTGGTCGAGCGGCGCGAACTTCGCCGCCTCCTCGATGCGGCGCTTGACCGCGTCGGGGTTCTCGAGCGTGCCGGTCTTCGAGGTGACGAGGCCGAGCACGACGATCTTCTTGCCCTTGGGCAGGAAGCGCAGCGGCTCGAAGCCGCCGGCCCGCTCGGTGTCGTATTCGAGAAAGTAGCCGTCGTAGTCGATCTCGCCGAGCAGGCGCTCGGCGACCGGCTCGTAACCGCCCTCGCTGATCCAGGTCGAGCGAAAGTTGCCGCGGCACACATGCGTGGTGATCACCATGTCGTGCGGCCGGTCGGAGATCGCGTGATTGATCACGTCGGCATAGATGCGCGGCAGCTTCTCGACCTCCTCGCCGCGCTCGCGGGCGAGCTGCAGCTGCTCCTTGGAGCAGAGATAGGCCCACACGGTGTCGTCGAACTGCAGGTAGCGGCAGCCGGCGTCGTAGAACGCTTTCACGGCCGTCTTGTAGGCGCGGCCGAGGTCGTCGAAGAAGGCGTCGAGGTCCGGATAGATCGAGGCGCTGATCTCCTTGCGGCCACCGCGGAAGTGCAGCAGCGTCGGCGACGGGATCGTCATCTTCGGCACGACCTTGGTGTTGGCCGCCAAAAACTTGAAGTGCTCCAGCATCGGATGTCCCGAGAAGCCGACCCGGCCGGTCACCCGCACGCCCTCGGCCCGCGTCTGCACGCCGTGGAACTGGATGCCGGACTGCGCCTCGAAGCCCTCGACGCCGTCGAGCTTCTTCAGAAAGTCGAAATGCCACCACGAGCGGCGAAACTCGCCGTCGGTGACGGCCTGGAGCCCGATGTCCTCCTGGGCGCGGATGACGCGGCGGATCTCCTCGTCCTCGACGCGGTGGAGCTCCTCGGCCGGGATCTCGCCGGCCTGGAAGCGGGCGCGGGCCTGCTTCAGTGCAGCCGGACGCAAGAGACTGCCGACCTGGTCGGCCCGGAACGGCGGACGATTGCGCGACATGTGCTTCTCCTCCCTGGCGGCGCGGGGCCGCATGTGTCGATGCTCCTCGCCGAACGCTCCGTCGTGGCCGGGCGCATCCCGACCATCCACGTCGTCGCGGACGGCGGCCGTGTTCGTGGATGCCCGCGACGAGCGCGGACATGACGCGGCAGAGCCGCGAAGGCGTCACCCGCCCGCGACGTGATGACGTGCCGCAGCACCCGTCACCGCCCGCTTCGGGCCGCCGTGGCTGACGCCGAGGAAGCCTTCCAGCACGGCGCGGTCGGCCTTGAGCGCGGCGCTGTCGCCGGCATGGACGACACTGCCGCGTTCCAGCACCACGGCCTGGTCGGTGACGCCGAGGATCTTCTGCGCGTTCTGCTCGACGACGATGGCGGACAGGCCCTCGTCGCGGGTGATGCGGGCGAGCGCCGCGATCAGCTCCTCGACGATGATCGGGGCGAGACCTTCGGTCGGCTCGTCGAGCAGCATCAGGCGCGGATTGAGCACCAGGGCGCGACCGACCGCCAGCATCTGCTGCTCGCCGCCGGAGAGCTGGTTGCCGAGATTGCCGCGCCGCTCGGCCAGCCGCGGGAACATCCCGTAGACCTTGGCGGGCGACCACGGCCCCGGGCGCGCCACCGCGGTGAGGTTCTCGTGCACGGTGAGCGACTTGAAGATGTTGCGCTCCTGCGGCACCCAGCCGATGCCGGCATGCGCGCGCTGGTCGGGGCGCAGTCTCGTGATGTCGCGGCCGGCGAGCCGGATGGTGCCGCCACGCCAGCGCGTCACCCCGACGATGGTGTTGACCAGCGTCGTCTTGCCCATGCCGTTGCGGCCGAGCAGTGCGAGCGAGCGCCCTTCGGCGAGCGTGAGCGAGATCTCGTTCAGCACCACGGCCTCGCCGTAGCCGGCGGAGAGGCGCTCGATCTCCAGAAGCTCAGGCATCGACCGGCTCCCCGGATTCAAGCGACTCACCGAGATAGACGGCCTTGACCCGCGGGTCGCGCGCGACCTCGTCGGGCGTGCCCTCGACGAAGAGCTGGCCGTTGACCAGCACCGAGATGCGATCCGCGAAGGTGAAGACGATGTCCATGTCGTGCTCGATCAGGAGCACCGTGACGTCCGCGGGCAGGCCGGCGACGGCGGCCAGGATCTCGTGGCGCTCCGCCTCCGGCACGCCGGCGGCCGGCTCGTCGAGCAGCAGCACGCGCGGCCGGCACGCGAAGGCGAGCGCGATCTCCAGGAGCCGCTGCTTGCCGTAGGGCAGCACGCCGGTGCGCTCGTGCATCACGTCGGCGAGGCCGAAGCGCTCCAGCAGCGCGGCGATCTCGTCGACCACCTCGGGCCGCGTGCCCGGCACCCGCCAGAAATGCGTTCCGGTGCCGAGCCGCTCGGAGATCGCGAGACCCAGCGTCTCGACCGGCGTGAGGTCGGCGAAGAGCTGATTGATCTGGAACGTGCGGGCGATGCCGAGCCGCACGCGCTGGTGCGGATCGAGCATCGTGATCTCCTTGCCGTCGAGCAGGATCTCGCCGCCCGACGGCTTGAGCACACCGGTCAGCATGTTCACGAGCGTCGTCTTGCCGGCACCGTTGGGTCCGATCAGCGCATGACGGGCGCCGCGCGCGATCGACAGGTTCACGTCGTTGGAGGCGACGATGCCGCCGAAGCGTTTTTCCAGGCGGCGCGTCTCCAGGACCGGGACGGGGGACATCGTCATCACGAGCGCCCTCCCTCGTCCGGCACGGGCGCGGCGCGGCGCGAGGAGCCCCGCCAGGCGCGCCAGTCGGACAGGCGGTCGGCGAGCCGACGCAGCGGCGCGAACCAGCCGCCGATACGCTCGCGGCCGACCAGCACGATCAGCACCAGGAACAGGCCGATCCAGAACTGCCAGTATTGCGGCGTCGCCGCCGCGATCCAGTCCTGGGCGAAGCGGAACACGACGGCGCCGATCAGCCCGCCGTAGAGATGGCCGGTGCCGCCGATGATCAGCACGAGGAGCGCGTCGGCGGAGCGGTCGAACGAGAGCGACTCGAGCGACGTGAAGGCGGTGGTCTGCGTGAGCAGCGCGCCCGCGATGCCGGCATAGGCGGCCGCCATGGTGTAGATGCCGACCAGCCGCCAGGTCTGGCCGATGCCGACCGCCGAGGCGCGCAACGGGTTGCCCTTGATCGCCTGCAAGGCGAGGCCGAAAGGCGAGCCGACGACGCGACGGGCGATCACGAACAGCACGAACAGCACGATCAGGCTGTAGACATAGGCCGTGTGGCCGTAGAGATCGAAACGGAACAGGCCGAGCACCGGCTCCATCGAGATGCCCTGCAGGCCGTCGGCGCCACCGGTGAGCCAGGCGGCCCGGTTGGCGACCTCGCGCACCAGAAGGGCGACGCCGAGCGTGACCATCAGGCGGGTGAGATCGGTGCCGCGCAGCACCAGGAAGCTGGTGACGAAGCCGAACAGGCCGCCGGCGAGGCCGGCGACCAGAAGGCCGAGCACCGGCTCGGTCACCAGCGCATGCTTGGCGAGCAGGCCGGCCGTGTAGGCGCCGACCCCGAAGAACGCGGCGTGGCCGAGCGAGATGATGCCGGCGTAGCCGAGGATCAGATCGAGCGACAGCGCGAGCAGCGCCCAGATGACGATCTCGGTGAGGATCAGGTGGTGCTCGGGCAGCACCCAGATGGTCGCCGCGGCGACCAGCCAGAACGCCACCTCGAGCGGCGTCCAGCGGGCGCGAGCCGTGAATTGCGCCGAAATGGCGTTCGCGAGCTTCGCCGAGGTCGACACGTCGGGCCCCCTCATCGCGCACCCTTCCGGACGAAGAGGCCCTGCGGCCGCAGGATCAGCACCACGATCATGATCGTGTAGATGACGAAGGCCCCGAGCTGCGGCACGTAGTACTTGCCGGCGACGTCGGCGATGCCGAGCAGCAGCGAGGCGAGGAACGGACCCGTGATCGAGGAGGTTCCGCCCACCGTCACGACGATCAGGAAGTAGATCATGTATTTGAGCGGGAAGATCGGATCGAGGCCGAGAATCTCGGCGCCGAGCGCCCCGCCGAGCCCGGCGAGGCCGGATCCCAACGCAAACGTGAGGCCGAACACGGCGCCGACGTTGATGCCGAGCCCGCGCGCCACCCGCTGGTCGTCGACGGCGGCGCGCAGCCGGCTGCCGAAACGGGTCTTGGTCAGGCCGAGCTGGAGGAGCGCCGTGACGAGGCCGCAGATCAAGATGATCAGGAGCCGGTACTTGCTCATGTCGAGGCCGAGGACCGTGACCTGGCCCTGCAGCGCCGGCGGGATGGCGATGAACTGCTGCGACGAGCCCATCGTGTAGTCGACGATGGCGACCGACATGAACACGAGCCCGATGGTGAACAGCACCTGGTCGAGATGGCTCTTGGCGTAGACGTGGACGTAGAGGGTGCGCTCGAGCAGAGCGCCGAGCGCCGCCGAGAACAGGAAGGCGACGACGAGGCCGAAGCCGAACGGCACGCCGAGCCGGTTCACGACGACGAGCGCCGCGTAGCCGCCCGCCATGGCGAAGGCGCCGTGCGCCAGATTGACGAAGTTCATCAGCCCGAGCGTCACCGACAGGCCGGCGGCGAGCACGAACAGGAGCATGCCGTAGGCGATGCCGTCGAACAGGATCGTGACCATGGGACCGCCGGGGGTGACAGTGTGGACGCTTCCTTCACCTCTCCCCTGCGGGGAGAGGTCGCTGCTCGCGCTTTTGCGCGAGCAGCGAGTGAGGGGGTGCCGAGGCATCCGACCGGCGCCGGAGCCCCCTCACCCTAACCCTCTCCCCACAGGGGAGAGGAAACAGGCTGCGGTCGAGGCACCGACGTGCCCTTCGCGCACATTCGATCTCACTTCTTCGCCTTGCCCGGATCCTTCACGTCCTTGAAGGTCTCGAACTCGACGTTGTAGAGCTCGCCGTTCTTCTTCTCGACCTTGCGGACGTAGATGTTCTGGACGATGTCGCGGGTCTCCGGGTCGATCGAGATCGGGCCGCGCGGGCTCTCCCACGCCATGCCTTTCATCGCGGCGAGCAGCTTGTCGCCGTTGGTGTCGCCGTTGGTCTTCTTCAGCGCCTCGTAGACGAGGTGCATGGCGTCGTAGCCGCCGACCGACATGAAGTTCGGGCGCAGGCCGTTGTTGGCCTTCTTGAACGCCTCGACGTACTTCTTGTTGAGCTCGGAGGGGTGGTCGGCCGAGTACATGTGCGCCGTCACGGTGCCGATCACCTGGTCGCCCATGCCGTTGAGGAGGTCGTCGTCGGTCACGTCGCCGGTGCCGATGATCTTGATGCCGGCCTTGTCGAGGCCGCGCTCGATGAACTGCTTGACGAAGGTCGCCCCCTGGCCGGACGGCACGAAGACGAACACGGCGTCCGGCGAGGCATCGCGGGCGCGCTGCAGGAACGGCGCGAAATCGGGCGCCGCGAGCGGCACCTTCAGGGCCTCGGCCACCTGGCCGCCGCCCTTGGTGAAGGCCGCCGTGAAGCTCTTCTCGGCGTCGATGCCGGGTGCGTAGTCCGACACGATGGTGACGACCTTCTTGACGCCGTTCTTGGCCGCCCATTCTCCGATGATCTCGCTCGACTGCGGCAGCGTGAAGCTGGTGCGCAGGATGTAGGGCGAGCGCTCGGTGATGATCGAGGTGCCGGCATTGGCGACGATGGTCGGGATCTTCGCCTCGGTGGCGAGCGGCGCGACGGCGAGCGCCGTCGGCGTCACGGCGAAGCCGATCAGCACGTTCACCTTGTCGCGGACGATCAGCTCCTGGGCGAGGCGCTTGGCGTTGTCGGCGACGGCGCCGTCGTCCTTGACGATCAGCTCGATCTTCTTGCCGGCGACCGTGTCGCCGTGCTGCTGCATGTAGAGCCGCATCGCCGCGAGGGTCTGAACGCCGGTCGACTGCTGCTGTCCCGTCATCGCCTCGATGACACCGATCTTGACGACGCCCTGCGCCGAGGCGGCCCCGACGGCCAGAAGGCCGAAGGCGACGCCGGCGGCGAGCCGTGTCAGCATGGTCCCGAGCATGTCTTTCTCCCTGTGGTTCGTTGTTTGTTGTCGTTGCAGTCGTCTCGTCGTCTCGGAGCGGCTCGATGGGCCGAGCCCGGCCCCCATGCCCCCGACATGCCGTGCGCCACCGACACCGGAGCTGTCGCGTCCGGGCTCGCGGACCTGACGGTCCGCGTTCCGGAACGACCCGTGCCACATCGCGGCGGCATGCGGTCCGGAGGTTCGACGTCGCTCGGATCCTCAGATCTCGAAGAACACCGTCTCGGCGTCGCCCTGCAGGCGGATGTCGAAGGTATAGACCGTGTGGCCGTTCTGGTCCGACTTCGCCGCGATCAGGGTGGCGCGCCGCTCCTCCGGCACCAGCGCCAGGATCGGATCGGCGGCGTTGCCGGGCTCGTCGGCGAAGTAGATGCGGGTGTAGCTCTGCCGCAGCATGCCGCGACCGTAGACCGCGACCAGGATGTGCGGTGCCTGGGTCGTGTCGTCCGGCCCCGGCACCGGGCCGGGCTTGATCGTCTCGAACACGAAGCGGCCGTCGGCGTCCGTCCCGGTGCGCCCGAAGCCCTGGAAGGTCGAGTTGCGCGGCCGCGGGTCGGCCGGGCTCGCGTAGCGGCCCTGCGCATCGGCCTGCCAGATCTCCAGCATCGAGTCGGTGATCGGCGCGCCGTCGCCGTCGAAGACGCGACCCTCGATGCGGATGCGCTCGCCGGCGGCGTCCGGCGTGATCAGGTTGTTGCCGAAGGTGTCCTTCCAGGCGTACTTGCCGTTCGGGGTGAGGCCGTAGGCGAAATACGGCCCGACGGTCTGGGACGGCGTGATGCCGAGCGACATCTCAGCTCTCCATCGGGGTCTGGTTGCGGCCGCGCAGCACGATGTCGAACCGGTAGGCGAGCGCCCATTCCGGCACGGTGCTCTCGAGGTCGAAGGCCGAGACCATGCGGTTGCGCGCCGCCTCCTCGGTCACCGAGTTGAAGATCGGATCGAACGGCAGAAGCGGATCGCCCGGGAAGTACATCTGGGTGACGAGCCGCGACACGAAGGAGTGGCCGAACATCGAGAAGTGGATGTGGGCCGGCCGCCAGGCGTTCGGATGATTGCCCCACGGATAGGCGCCGGGCTTCACGGTGACGAACTTGTAGTGCCCGTTCTCGTCGGTCTTGCAGCGGCCGGCGCCGGTGAAGTTCGGATCGAGCGGCGCCGGGTGCTGGTCGACGACGTGGATGTAGCGACCGCAGGCGTTGGCCTGCCAGATCTCGACCAGCGCGTTCCGCACCGGGCGACCATCCTCGTCGAGCACGCGGCCGTGCACGATGATGCGCTCGCCGAGCGGCTCGCCGGCGTGCTGACGGGTGAGATCCTCGTCGCCCGGCTGAACGGCGTCCTGCCCGTAGACCGGGCCGGTCAGCTCGCTCAGCGTGTGCTTCATCAGGATCAGCGGCTTGGTCGGCGACCGCTTCGGAGTGCTCTTGTACCCCGGTGACAACCGGGGCGGAAATGCGGACAGACTCTGGGTGGGAAAAAAGAACGTCATGGCCCTGGGTGTTTCCTGTGTTGTCGCTGCGATGAGCTTGTTTTTTCGTATTTCACCCCGCCGGGGCGGCGAATGCAAGTCCAGATTGATCCGATTTTGGACGCTGCGTGCGATTATCGCGCACCCAAGCCGCAGTCGTCCCACCGCCGATGGCGGTGCCCGGTTCCCATGACGCCCCGAGCGGAACGGGCCTCCGGCGAAGCGTTTTCGGACTGCCGAGAAACGGCGGCGCCATCGGGAGGCCCGCATGTGGGCCGTGCAGGGCTCGGGTCTGGCCTGCTCCATCGCACCCTGCCATGGTCGCGTCCCCGTCGCCGTCCCGCCTTGCCGGCCCAGCGCCCGAACCTGGATCCCGCCCCCGATGCGCATCGACGCCTACACGCACTTCATCCCGGCCGGCATTCTCGCCGCCATGGACCGGCTCGGCGCCGGCCAGCAGGGCATCGGCAAGCGCATGCGTGGCATCCCGTGCATCTACGACCTCGACGCCCGCCTGCGGATGCTCGACTCATTCCCGGACTACGCCCAGATCATCGCCTATTCGAGCCCGCCCATGGAGGACGTGGTCGCGCCCGAGCAGACCGAGGCGCTCTGCCGGATCGTCAACGACGGGCTCGCCGAGATCGTGTCGCGCCACGGCGACCGCTTCCCGGGCTTCGTCGCGCAGGTGTCGCTCGCGAATGTCGAGGGCGCGATCCGCGAGGCGAGGCGCGCCATCAACGATCTCGGCGCCTGCGGCGTGCAGATCTACACCAACGTCGAGGACAAGCCGATCGACCTGCCGGCGTTCGAGCCGTTCTGGGACACGGTGGAACAGCTCGACAGGCCGGTGTGGATCCACCCGGCGCGGCGCGCCGACTTCCCGGACTACCGAAGCGAGGACAAGTCGCTCTACGAGATCTGGTGGACGTTCGGCTGGTCCTACGAGACCGCCGCCATGATGGCACGGCTCGTCTTCTCCAAGGTGCTGGACCGCCATCCGCGCCTGAAACCGATCGTCCACCATTTCGGCGGCATCGTGCCGATGCTGGAAGGCCGCATCGGGCCGGGCTGGGATCTGATCGGCACCCGCACGTCGGACGCCGACTATGCGAGCCTCAAGGCGTCGCTCGCCAAGCGCCCGCTCGATTATTTCCGCGAGAGCTTTTTTCCGGACACGGCCGTGTTCGCGTCGAAGATCGGCACCCAGGCCGGCCTCGCCTTCTACCCGAAGGAGAACATCCTGTTCGCGACCGATTGCCCGTTCGACCCCGAGAAAGGCCCCGGCTTCATCCGCGACACCCAGCAGATTCTCGACAGCCTGGATCTCCCGCAGGAGACGCTCGACCTGATCTATTTCGGCAACATCCAGCGCATCACCGGTAAGACCTTCGTGAAGTGAGGGCCGAGGCGCCCGCCTGAACCTCTCCCCGCCGCGCGGGGAGAGGTCGGATTGCGCGCCGCAAGCACGAAATCCGGGTGAGGGGGCGTCACCGTATCCACGAGAGGCCCCCTCATCCGTCTCGCCGCTGCGCGGCGAGCCACCTTCTCCCCGCACGCGGGGAGACGGTCCGCAAGGCACCAACGGCTCTCCACAAGTCCGTCGTACGCGCGGTTAGAATCCCGGCGGCGCTTCTGCTAGCGTGCCGCCGCCATGGACGCCCTGCACAAGCCCGCTCCCGACGGGACCGCCGATCCGCGTGCCGAGACGCGCGCCCCGGACACGTGCGCCCCGGACACTCGTGCCCCGGACACTCGTGCCGCCGACACCCGCGTCACGCCGATGATGGAGCAGTACATCGAGATCAAGGCCGCCAATCCGGACTGCCTCCTGTTCTACCGGATGGGCGATTTCTACGAGATGTTCTTCGCCGATGCCGAGACGGCGAGCCGGGCGCTCGGCATCGTGCTGACCAAGCGCGGCAAGCACCAGGGCGCCGACATTCCGATGTGCGGCGTGCCGATCGAGCGCGCCGACGAGTACCTGCATCGCCTCATCGCGCTCGGCCATCGAGTCGCCGTGTGCGAGCAGATGGAGGATCCGGCCGAGGCGAAGAAGCGCGGCGGCAAGTCGGTCGTGCGGCGCGACGTGGTGCGTCTCGTCACGCCGGGCACGTTGACCGAGGACTCGCTCCTCGATTCCCGCCGCAACAATTTTCTCGCCGCGATCGTGCGCGGCAAACCTTCGTCGGAATCGGACGACACGCGCTTCGCGCTCGCCTGCCTGGACATCTCGACGGGCGAGTTCCGGCTCACCGAATGCGACCGCGTGCGGCTGGCGTCCGAGATCGCCCGGGTCGAGCCCGGCGAGGTGATCGTCTCAGACGCGCTCTGGGAGGATCCCGAGGTCGCGCCGTTCCTGCGGTCGCTGCCCGCCGTGACGCCGCTCGGCCGCGACGTGTTCGACGGCGCCAGCGCCGAGCGGCGGCTCACGTCGTATTTCGCCGTCGCCACCTCGGAGGCGTTCGGCACGTTCTCGCGGCTGGAGCTGACCGCGGCCGCCGCCTGCGTCACCTATGTGGAGCGCACCCAGCTCGGCAAGCGGCCGCCGCTGTCGCCGCCGTCGCGCGAGGCGCTCGGCGCGACGCTGTCGATCGACGCGGCGACCCGCGCCAATCTCGAGCTGATGAAGACGCTCGGCGGCGAGCGGCGCGGCTCGCTGGTCGCCGCGATCGACCGCACCGTCACGGCGGCGGGCTCGCGCCTCTTGGCGCAACGCATCGCGGCTCCTCTGACGGATCCGGCCGCGATCGCGCGCCGGCTCGATGCGGTCGAGTTCTTCACACGCGAGTCCATCCTCCGCGGCGTCGTGCGAGAAAAGCTCGCGGCGGCGCCGGATCTGGCCCGCTCGCTCGCCCGCATCGTGCTGGCGCGCGGCGGCCCGCGCGACCTCGCCGCGATCCGCGACGGACTCGCGGCCGCCGGCGATCTCGCGGCGCGCTTGTCGGCCGACGGACTGCCGGACGAGATCACGTCGGCGACGCACGATCTGCGCGCGCCGGATCCGGCGCTCGCCGAGACGCTGGGTGCGGCGCTCGCCGACGCGCTTCCCTTGCAGAAGCGCGACGGCGGCTTCGTGCGGTCGGGATACGAGCCGGCGCTCGACGAGGCGCGCGCGCTGCGCGACGAGTCGCGTCGCGTGATCGCGGCGCTGCAGGCGCGCTACGCCGACGAGACCGGCATCCGGGCGCTGAAGATCCGGCACAACAACGTGCTCGGCTATTTCGTCGAGGTGACGGCACAGCACGCCGAGCGGCTGATGACGCCGCCGCTGAACGCCACCTTCATCCATCGCCAGACGCTCGCCGGCCAGGTGCGCTTCACCTCGACCGAGCTCGGCGCGCTGGAGGCGAAGATCGCGAGCGCCGCCGACCGCGCGCTCGGGCTCGAGCTCGAGATCTTCGACAGGCTCGCCGCTGCCGTAGTCGCCGCCGCCGACGCCGTCAAGGCGGCCGCACAGGCGCTCGCCGTGATCGACGTCGCTGCGGCGCTCGCCGCGGTCGCGACGGAATGCCGCTTCGTGCGGCCCGAGGTCGACGACGGCGTCGGCTTCTGCATCGCGGGCGGCCGCCATCCGGTGGTCGAGCAGGCGATCGCCGCCGAGGGCGGCTCGTTCGTCGCGAACGACTGCGACCTCTCGCCGACCTCCGACACGGGGCGCGGCCGCATCGCCGTCGTCACCGGCCCGAACATGGCGGGCAAGTCGACCTATCTGCGCCAGAACGCCCTGATCGTCGTGCTGGCACAGGCCGGCAGCTTCGTGCCGGCGACGCGGGCCAAGATCGGCGTGGTCGACCGGCTGTTCTCGCGCGTCGGCGCCGCCGACGATCTCGCCCGCGGCCGCTCGACCTTCATGGTCGAGATGGTGGAGACGGCCGCGATCCTGAACCAGGCGAGCGACCGCTCGTTGGTGATTCTGGACGAGATCGGCCGCGGCACCGCGACCTATGACGGTCTCTCGATCGCTTGGGCGGCGGTCGAGCATCTGCACGACCGCAATCGCTGCCGCGCGCTGTTCGCCACGCATTTCCACGAGTTGACGGCGCTCGCCAACAAGCTCGACCGGCTGTTCAACATCACGGTGCGGGTGAAGGAGTGGCACGGCGACGTCGTGTTCCTGCACGAGGTCGTGGCCGGCGCGGCGGATCGCTCCTACGGCATCCAGGTGGCCAAGCTCGCCGGCCTGCCGCCGGCCGTCATCGAGCGCGCCAAGCACGTGCTCGGGGCGCTCGAGGCCGAGGACAGAACCTCGCCGGCGCGAAAGCTCGTCGACGATCTGCCGCTGTTCGCGCCGCGCGTCGCACCGCCCAAGCCGGCCGTCGATCCGCACGCCGAGGCCGTGATGAAGCGGCTCTCGGAGCTCGACCCCGACGACATGTCGCCGCGCGAGGCCCTGGAGGCGCTCTACGCTCTCAAGCAGGCGGCGCGGGGGTGATCGTCACCTCTCCCCGCGCGGCGGGGAGAGGTCGACATTCGCGCGATCAGCGCGGATGTCGGGTGAGGGGGCGTCACCGCGAGTCTGTGCTGTCCGGAAGCGCCCCCTCATCCGGCTCGGACCTTCGGTCCGAGCCACCCTCTCCCCGCGCGGCGGGGAGAGGGAAGACGGAGCGCTCTGCGCCTGACAAAGCACCAGATCAGATCCGCCCGGCTGATCGGATCGGACTTACCCTCTCCCTCAGGGAGAGGGTCGACGCGCGAAGCGCGTCGGGGTGAGGGTTTACGGAGCGAGTTGTCTGGCCTCGGCACCCCCTCACCCGGACTTCGCGCCTTCGGCGCGAACCCCGACCTCTCCCCGCCGGGGAGAGGTGAAAAAGTCGGATCACGCCGCGTCGGCGCGCGGGCGGACCGTCTGCTTCACCTCGAAGCCCTCGAACTTCGGATGCTCGAGATAGAGCGGGCCGGTGCCGGAGTTGTCGGCGCGGGCATGCGCCTTGCGGAACTCCTCGGACGTCGTCCACGCCTCGAAATTCGCCTTCGTGGCCCACACGGTGTGCGACGAGTAGAGCGTGTGGTCCTCGGCCTCCGGACCTTTCAGCAGGTGGAACTCGACGAAGCCCGGCATGCGATCCAGATAGGTCTCGCGCGTCGTCCACACGGTCTCGAACGCGGTCTCGCTGCCCTTCTTCACCTTGAAGCGGTTCATCGCGATGTACATCGGGGGGTCTCCTGTCTGGCGTCTGGCTGGATTGAACCCTGACCGCTCCGGAAAAGGAAGCGATCAACGAAGGAAGAAGCTGACCGGCACCGAAAAGCTCATGCCCTGCCCGTTCGGCGGGGCCGGGAACGGCGAGGCGCGGCGCACCATCGCGGTGGTCTCCTGATCGAGGCTGGCGATGCCGGACGAGCGGCCGAGCCGCACCGAGGTGACGCGACCCGAGCCGTCGATCGAGAAGCTCACGCTGGTCGTGCCCTGGTGCCCGGCCGCGCGCGCGTCGGAGGGGAACTGCTTGTGGCGGGCGAGATGCGCCGCGACGATGCCGCGATAGTTGGTGTCGAGATCCGAGCGGCCGCGGCCGAGGCCGCTCGCCGCGCTCGACGCCACGCTCGCCGTGGCGCTCGCGGTGACGCGGGGCTTCGGGTCCGTCTTGGGCTTCGGTTTCGGCTTGGCGACCGGCTTCGGCTTGGCCTCGACCGTCGGCTCGGGCTTCGGCTCTGGCTTCGTCTCCGGCTTGGGCTGCGGCTTGGGCGGCTCGGGCGGCACCACCGCGACCGACTCGGGTGCCTCCTCCGCGATGACCGGTGTCGGCTCGGGCGGCGGCGGCTCCTTCACGGGCTCCGGCTCGGGTGGCGGGGCCGTCGCCACCTGTTGCTCGACCGGCGGCGGCTCCTCCGGCGTCGGCTCGACCTTGGCCTGCTCGGGCGGCGGCGGATCTTCGACCTTCTCGGGCAGCTTCTCGTCCGGCTGCGGGGTCGGCTCGCCGGTCGAGGCCGTGCTGGTGGTCTCCGAGTCGCCCGGATCGGGTGCGAGGCCGGCGAGCTGGTCGGCCCCCAACACCATCTCGACCGAGATCACCTCGAGGCCGATGCTGGCGGCCGGCGGAGGATCGCGGAAGAACGCGGCGAGCACCGCCCCGTGCAGCGCGACCGAGCAGAGCAGCACCACCGCGGTGCGCCCTGCCGAGCCGGCCTTGGCGCCGACGACGGCCCGGTCGTCCGTCGCGAGCGGCGGCAGCGACGGCGCGGCGTGGTTGCTCGGCCCGTGATCGCGGGTCGCCCGCACATGGGCGAGCGACACCACGTTCGTGCCTCTCGTGGTCCCCTCGCCCGCGCAAGCTCCGTCGCCATGTGGATCGGTGTCGCGCCGCAGCTCCACGGGTGGAGCCGCGGACGCGCCGTCGGCGTCGGAAGGGCGGCCCGGCACGACCGTGAGCAGGCCGTGACGGGGATCGATCGGGGCACGCGAGGCTTTCATGGCGGGGCTCAGGCTCCTCCGAAGCGGATCTTGACCGAGCCCTTGAACGTGATGCCGGGTGCCGGCGAGGCCCACAGAAGGTCGTTCTGGGCGCCGACGTCCGCGCTCTTGGCGATCGCATAGGGCCGGTAGTACTGGTTGAGCAGGTTGTCGATGCCGAAGCTCATCAGCACGTCGGGGGTCGGCTGGTAGCCGAGATAGACGTTGACGAGGTTGTACGAGCTCGCCGGGATGTAGTTCGCCGGGATGTCGTCGTTGGAGGCGACCGCGGCCCAGCGCACCATCGCCGTGATCTTGCGATCGAGGAAGCGGGCGCCGACCGTGGTGACCAGGCGGTCGCCCTGGATGCGCACCAGACCGACGCCGGTGTCGACGTTCTTGCCGCGCTGGATCGTGCCGGCGAGACCGACGAACCAGCCGCCGGTGTCGTACATGGTCTCCGCCTCGAAACCGTCGATGCGGGCGTGCGGAATGTTCTGATACTGGTAGTACTGCGGCAGGCTCGGCGTGCCGCCGAAGCTCGTCAGCTCGATGTAGTCGTAGACGTCGTTGCGGAACACGTTGAACTTGCCGCGGAACGTCGCACCGGCCAGGAACACGTTGTCGTATTTCAGGTTGACGCCGGCTTCCTTGTTCTTGCCGACCTCCGCCGCGAGGGTCGGGTTCGGCAGGAAGCAGAAGCTGCCGATATTGCCGTCCGCGCACAGGAAGCCGGGCTCGAAGGTGCTGGCGCGCGCATGCGCGCCGCTGATCACGGTCTCGGTCAGCGACGGCGCGCGATACCCTTCCGCATAGGTGACGTAGGGCGTGAAGCCGTCGATCGGCGTCACGCCGATCGTGACCTTCGGCGACACGCGGTCGCCAGACGAGCCGCCCCCCGTGCCGGAGAGCTCGTAGGTGTCGTAGCGGGCCGCGCTGATCACCTCGAGCCAGGTCGCGTAATTGCTCTTCACCTGCACGAAGGCGCCGCCGACGGTGCGCTCGCCGCCCGGCGTCGTGACGTCGGACACGCCGCGCGGATCGTAGGTCTCGACCG
This sequence comes from Rhodoplanes azumiensis, assembly GCF_042682915.1. Lineage (NCBI taxonomy): Bacteria > Pseudomonadati > Pseudomonadota > Alphaproteobacteria > Hyphomicrobiales > Nitrobacteraceae > Rhodoplanes > Rhodoplanes azumiensis. The sequence continues at coordinate 67,822 of NZ_JBHUIW010000004.1, forward strand.
TGTCGCGGAACGCGTCGCCGCCGACCGTGACGGCGTGGCGGAACCCGAAGGCCTCGAAGCGCGAGGTGTTGTTGGCGTCGAAGCCGACCGTGTCGAGCAGATAGCTGCGCTCGTCGCCGACGCAGCCCGAGACCGCGTTGCCGGGCTTCCCGGCCGGACACGGCGCGCTCGCCGTGGTCGAGATGTGCTGGGTCTTGACCTGCTGGGAGTCGGTGCGGTTCCAGTAGACGTTGGCGTCCCAGTCGATCAGCTGGTTGTCGGGCCGTTGATAGCGCCAGCGCGCCGCCGTGGTGATGTTGGTGAGATCGGTCGCGTAGACCGAGGTGCCGCGGCTGCTGACGCCGTCGATGGTGCGGGTCGGCTGACCGGCGTCGTACTGGTAGTTCTGGAAGATGCCGGTGAACTTCACCTCGTGACCGTCGGCCGGGCGGACCGTCAGCTTGGTGATGGCGCTGCCCACCTGGTTCCAGGAGTTGACCACCTCGGTGCCGGAGCCGTCGTCGTAGTTCGCCTGCTTCTTGAAGCTGCCGCCGACGAAGAGGTCGACGTTCGGGTTGACGTGGACGCCGCCGAACACCGAGGCGAGACCGCTGCCGTGATTGCTGCCGACCTGGGTGTGCCCTTCGACGCCCCAGCGCTCGCCGGGCCGCACCACGTCCTGGATGTCCTTGGTGCGGAACGAGGCGACGCCGCCGATCGCGCCGGACCCGTAGATGTTGGCGGTCGGGCCGCGCACGATGTCGACGCCGCCGATCAGCTCGGGATCGAGGAAGAAAGCGCCGCTCGCCCCGTGGCCGGTGCGCTGATAGTTCTGGCGGGCGCCGTCGACCACCACGGCGACGCGGCCGAAGTCCTGCAGGCCGCGGATGTTGATCGAGGTCGACGGCTCGTCGCCGCGATCCTGCACGGCGACGCCGGGCACCGCGATCAGGAGATCGGACAGGCGCTTCGGCAGAATCTGATTGATCTGATCCATGCGCACGGTCGAGACCGGCGCGAGCGAGTCGATCGCCTTCTCCTCGGTCTTGGTCGCCGTCACCGTGATGGCGTCGAGCGACTCCACCGCCTGCGCGAGCGCGACCGTTCCCGACGAGACCAGAATCGCGGCCGTGATCGCGATCGTCGATGCGCCCGACGGAAGCCTGCCGGCTCCCCGCCCCTGTCCAACCATGTGAGCCCCCACTCGCGGTTCTGATTGTCGTCGCGGGCTGGCGGGCGAGCCGGAGACCGGCTGCTTGCTGGCGTGACGTCGCGGCCCCGTTCGGGTTCCGCGGTTAAGACTTGCCTTTGGTAACCGACTGTATTACGGCACGTCAAGGAAGACTACGATAGTTTAGAATCTCTCTAAGGATCAAGTATCCAGTCTAAAATGGCTCTAAACTATAGTCGTCGTCAAGACTATGCAGTACAGAGCGGAACAGGCCCCGAGATGAACCGCACCGAGATCGACCGAGGTTCCGTTTCCGCCACCCCGGCGGGCGCGAACGACACGCGGGCTGAACGCAGTGTGACGGTGGTGGACCATCGCATCGAGAGCCGTGATCTGTTCGTCGCCACCCGCGAGATCATCATTTCACATGGGCCCGACGCCTACCGGCTGCGGCTGACCGCGCAGAACAAGCTGATTCTGACCAAGTGAGGCTTTCATGACACGGACGCGTCCGGGGCTTCGGCGTCTCGCGGCGGCGACGCTGGTCGGAGTCGGCCTGCTCGCGGCGGACGTCACGTCGCTGCGCGCCGCCGAGATCGTCGTGACGGACGCGACCGGCCGCGACGTCGGCGTGACGGACGCGCGCCGCATCGTCTCGATCGGCGGCTCGGTCACCGAGATCCTCTACGCGCTCGGGCTCGACGCGCGCGTCGTCGCGGTCGACACGACCAGCATCCATCCGCCGAGCGCCCTCCAGGACAAGCCGAATGTCGGCTACATGCGCCAGCTGTCGCCGGAGGGCATTCTCGCCATGTCGCCGTCGCTGGTGCTGGCGCTCGACGGCTCCGGCCCGCCCGAGGCGCTCGCCGTGCTGCGCGCCGCCAAGGTGCCGTTCGTGCAGGTGCCGGACCGCTTCACGCCGGACGGCATCCTCGACAAGATCCGTCTCGTCGCCGCCGCGGCCGGCGAGCCGCGACGCGGCGACTGCCTCGCCGCCGCCGTCGCGCAAGAGCTCTCCTCGCTCGCCACGCCGGCCGGACCGCGTGCCGCCGGCCGGCCGCCGCGCGTGCTGTTCGTGCTCTCCTTCGTCAACGAGCGCGCCATGGTGGCGGGCCGCGACACCGCCGCCGACGGCATCATCCGCATGGCCGGCGCCACGAACGCGATGGCGGATTTCGCCGGCTACAAGCCGGTCGGCGACGAGGCGATCATCGCCGCGCAGCCCGACGTGGTGTTGACGATGGAGCGCCCGGGACAGACCTTCACGGCCGAGGCGGTGCTGTCACGGCCCGCTTTCGTGATGACGCCGGCCGGTGCCGCCAAGGCCTTCGTCTCGATGAACGGCCAATATCTGCTCGGCTTCGGCCCGCGCACCGCGCTCGCCGTCCGCGATCTCGCCGAACGGCTCGCCGTGCTCGGCGCCCCCGCCGCCAAGCCCGCCGCCGAGTCGCTGCCGGCCGTCGACACCCTGACGGCCCGCCACGACGCCGCGCTGGAGGCGTGCCTCAAATGACCGAGGCCGCGGCCCGCCATCCCGCCCTCGTGGCGCGCAGCGGTCCGCCGGGCCTGCGGGCGCTGCCACGCTGGGTCGTGATCGTCGGGCTCGCGCTGTTGCTGCTCGCCGCCGCCGTCGCCTCGGCCGGTATCGGGGCGGCCGGCATCCCGCCCGGCCGTCTCCTCGCCGCGCTCGGGCTCGCCGACGGCACCGCCGCCGACATCACCCGCGATCGGCTGATCCTGGTCTCGATCCGGCTGCCCCGGGTCGCCATGGCGATCGCGGTCGGGGCGCTGCTCGCCACCGCCGGCGCGATCATGCAGGGCCTGTTCCGCAACCCGCTCGCCGATCCGGGCCTGGTCGGCGTGTCGGCCGGCGCCGGCCTCGCGGCGGCGACGACCATCGTGCTCGGCGACAAGCTCCTGGGGAGCTTCGGGCCGGACGCGCTGCCGCTCGCCGCTTTCGTCGGCGCGCTCGGCGTCACGGCGCTGCTCTACCGCATCGCCACCCGCGAGGGCCGCACCTCGATCGCGACACTCCTGCTCGCCGGTCTCGCCGTCGCGGCCCTGGCGGGCGCCGGCACCGGCCTGCTCGTTTTCCTCGCCGACGATCGGCAGCTGCGCGACATCACGTTCTGGACGCTCGGCTCGATGGCCGGCGCCACTTGGCCGAAAGTGTGGGCGATGCTGCCGTTCCTGGCCGCCGTGCTGGCCTCGCTGCCGATGATCGCGCGCGGCCTCGATCTGCTCGTGCTCGGCGAGGCCGAGGCGTTCCACATGGGCGTGCCGGTGGAGAGCCTGAAGCGCTTCGCCATCGTGCTGATGGCGGCGGGGGTCGGCGCCGCCGTGGCGGCGAGCGGCGTCATCGGCTTCGTCGGCATCGTGGTGCCGCATCTCCTGCGTCTCGTGATCGGGCCCGGCCACCGCATGCTGCTGCCCGCCGCCGTGCTGTTCGGCGGCCTCGTGCTGCTGATCGCCGACACGATCGCCCGCACGATCGCGGCGCCGGCCGAGCTGCCGGTCGGCATCGTCACGGCACTGATCGGCGCGCCGTTCTTCCTCGCGCTCCTGCTGCGCCAGCGCGCCGTGGTGGGCCTATGACCCTGATCGCGGCGACCGGCGTGACGGTGCGAGCGGGACGGGCGACGCTGCTCGACGGCGTCGATCTCGCCGTCGCGCCCGGCGAGACGGTGGCGATCGTCGGCCCCAACGGGGCCGGCAAGTCGACGCTGCTGCGCGTGCTCTCCGGCGACATCCGCCCCGTCGCCGGGACGGTCGTCCTGAAAGGCACGCCGCTCGGCGACTACGCGCCGAAGGCGCTCGCGGGCCATCGCGCCGTGCTGTCGCAGAGCATCGCGGTGGCGTTCCCCTTCACGGTCGACGAGGTCGTCCGCATGGGGGCCGGCGACGCGCACGGGCCGCACGCCGACGCGCTGGTCGAAGCCGCACTCGCCGAGGTCGATCTCTTGCCCTGCCGTGACCGCATCATCACGACGCTGTCGGGCGGCGAGCAGCACCGCGCCCATTTCGCCCGCGTGCTGGTCCAGCTCGCCCGCGGCGAGGCGGATCACGGCCCCGGCCTCCTGCTGCTCGACGAGCCGACCGCGGCGCTCGATCTGCGCCACCAGATCGACTTCGTCGCGACGACGCGGGCGCGCGCGAAATCCGGAACCGCGATCGTCGCCGTGCTGCACGACCTCAATCTCGCGGCCGCGTTCGCCGATCGGGTCGTGGTGATGCACCGCGCCGGCATCGCCGCGTCGGGTCCGGCCCAGAGCGTCATCACGGCCGAGATGCTGGCCCGCGTGTTCGAGGTGGAGCTGGCGAGCTGCGGCCTGCCGATCGGCACGCCTTGCGTGCTGCCGCACATGATCACGCCGCGCACCGGGCGACCGGTCGGCGGCGCGCGCCCGAGGAGCTGACGGCGCACGGAGGGGGGAATGCAGGGGATTGCGACACGGCAGGCCGCGGGCGGTCAATCCGGCCCCGCGCATCCGCACGGCGGTGGTCACCCGCACGCCGGCGGACATCCGCACGGCAGCAGCCCCCCGCACGGGGGTGGCCACGCCTCCGGCGGGATGCGCGATCACCCGGCCTCGGCGCCGCAGACCCTCGAGTCCTTCCTGGTGCCGCCGGGGCGCGACGCGCTGACCCAGGCCTTCTCGGGCCGCAGCTTCGCGCCACCGTGGCGCGGCAGCACGGCGATCGATCCGGCCGAGACCGAGGCGGTTCTGGCCCGGGTGTTCGAAACGCCGCGCGAAGAACCGGCGCTCGCCTATCTGCACGTGCCCTACTGCCAGAGCCGGTGCCTGTTCTGCGGTTTCTTCCAGAACGTCTGGCGCCCCGAGGCGGCCGCGGCCTATGTCGACGACATCGTCGCCGAGGTGGCGGCGCGCGCGGCGACGCCGCTGGTCGCCTCGGCGCCGATCGCCGCCGTCTATATCGGCGGCGGCACGCCGACCGGCCTGCCCGCCGCCGGGCTCGCCCGGCTGGTCGCGGGCCTGCGCACCCATCTGCCGCTCGCGACGGATTGCGAGGTCACGCTGGAGGGACGCGCCTACGACTTCGGCCTGACCAAGGCCGTGGCGGCGATCGGGGCCGGCGTGAACCGCATCTCGCTCGGCGTGCAGAGCTTCGACACCACGATCCGCCGCCGGCTCGGCCGTAAGCTCGCCGAGGAGGAGCTGCGGGCCGCGATCGGCGAGCTCGTCGCGCTCGGACGTGCCAAGATCGTCTGCGACCTGATCTACGGCCTGCCCGGCCAGACCGAGGAGACCTGGGCGCGCGACCTCGACACCGTGGCCGCGCTGGGGCTCGACGGCGTCACGCTCTATGCGCTCAACATCTGGGGCGGCGGCCCGCTGTCGCGCGCCATCGCGGCCGGCAAGCTGCCGCCGGCGAGCCCGATCGCGCGGCAGGCCGAGGCCTATGCGGCCGGCGTGGCGCGCCTGACCGCGCTCGGCTTCCGCCAGGTGTCGCAGTCGCATTTCGTCCGCTCCGACGCCGAGCGCAACGTCTACAATGCCGGCATCAAGCGCGGCATGCCGTGCCTCGCCTTCGGCCCCGGCGCCGGCGGCCAGGCGCACGGCGTGCGCTGGCGTAACGTCATCGAGATCGAGCGCCGCCGCGCCCTGCAGGCGCAGGGCCGCGCGCCGGTCGAGGGCCTGTCGCGCATGCCGGCCCGCTACGCCGCCCAGGCGGCCATCACGGCCGGGCTGGAGAGCGGCCGCGTCGACCTCGCGGCCGTCGACCGCCTGGCGCCCGGCTTCGCCGCCGCGGCCGCGCCGCTGCTCGCCAACTGGCGCGAGGCCGGTCTCGTCGTCCCCGCGAACGCGGCGGAGGGCGAGGGCGGCGGCGCGCACGACAGCGCGCACGGCGGCGGCCTCTTGCGCACCACCACGGCCGGCGCCTTCTGGATCACCAATCTCACCAGCGGCCTCTACGCGGCGCTCGACCGCGCCGCCGAGCCCTCGCCATCCTCCAAGGAGCCTCCCATGACCAACACGGCCGTCGCCCCCGCCCCGTCGCCCGACGCGCTCGCGGCGCAGCTCGCCGCCAACCCGGACGGCGTTCTCGAAGTCCTGGCCCGCCAGCACGGCGTCTCGACGCTCGAGGCGACCCGCATGCTGCCGGCGGAGAACTGCACGTTCGCGCCGGCCGACAAGTTCGCCGACGTGATGGGCGAGCTGACGACGTGGGGGACGATGCTGTTCATCGTCCACACGCCGAGCATCGTGCTCGAATGTGCCGGCGCGATCCCGCCCGGCGAGTTCGGCCGCGGCTACTTCAACCTGCACGGCGACAGCCCGATCGGCGGCCACATCAAGGCCGACCGCTGCACGGCGATCGCCTTCGTGCGTCGCCCGTTCATGGGCCGCGAGAGCTGCTCGATCCAGTTCTTCGACGGCGACGGCGAGGCGATGTTCAAGATCTTCGTGCGCCGCCTGCCGGACCGCAGCATGGACCCGGAGCAGGTGGCGAAGTTCGAGGCGATGCGGGTGCGGCTGGCGGGGTGAACGAGGCGCCCCGCCGCCTCTCCCCTCATGGTGAGGAGCGGCCGAAGGCCGCGTCTCGAACCATGCGGCCACCTCATCGGCGACATGGTGCCGTGGCCGTCCTCGCCCTTCGAGACGGCCGCTGCGCGGCCTCCTCAGGGTGAGGACGGTGCAGCGTCGGGCGTCGTGTGGCCCCTCAGATGATCGCGTGCCGCACCTTGGCCGACACCCACTCGCTGACCAGCACGGTGGCGATCACGACCAGCAGGATCAGGCTCACCTGCGACCAGGCGAGGGTGTTGAGCGAGGCCTCGAGCGACAGGCCGATGCCGCCGGCGCCGACCAGGCCGACCACGGCGGACTCGCGGATGTTGATGTCCCAGCGGAACACCGTGATGCCGGCGAAGGCCGGCATCACCTGCGGCACGATGCCGTAGTCCATCACCTGCAGGGCGGAGGCGCCGGTCGCCTGCATGGCCTCGACGGGCGCCGGGTCGATCTCCTCGATCGCCTCGTAGATCAGCTTGCCCATGAAGCCGACCGAGCGCAGCGCGATCGCGACGATTCCGGCGAGCACGCCGGGGCCCAGGATCGTGACCAGCAGCAGCGCCCAGATCAGCGAATTGATCGAGCGCGACGCGACGATGATCAGGAGCGCGACCGGGCGCACCAGCGCGACGCTCGGCGTCGTGTTGCGGGCCGCCAGCGCGGCGACCGGCACGGCGATCGGCAGCGCCAGCAGCGTGCCGAGCGTGGCGATCGCCAGCGTGTCCCACAGGGGGCGCAGGAGCTCGCCGAGATAGGACCAGCGCGGCGGCACCATGCGGGCGCCGATGTCGGCGGCCTGCCGCGGCGCGTCCCACACGAAGGCCCAGATGGTGTCGCGCGTCATCTCCTCCCAGGCGGCGACGACGAGCGCGACCAGCAGGAACCACGCGACCCAGCCGAGGAGCGCGCGCCTGCGCGTGGTGCGCCGCCACACCGGCGTGCCGTCGATGGCGCGGCTCACCGGCATCACTGGATCCTCTTGCGCACCAGGCCGGAGCCGTACTCGGCGGCCATGACGATGGCGATGATCAGGATCAGGATCGCGGCGGCGCTGCCGTACTCGTAGCGGTCGAGCGCGGTGTTGAGCGTCGCCCCGATGCCGCCGGCACCGACGATGCCGACCACGGCGGACTCGCGGAAGTTGATGTCGAGCCGGTAGAGCGACAGGCCGATCAGCCGCGGCATCACCTGCGGCCGCACCGCATAGTCGACGAGCTGCAGCCACGAGCTGCCGGTCGCCCGGATCGCCTCGACGGGCGCCGGGTCGATGTCCTCGATGTCCTCGGCCAGGAGCTTGGCGATGAAGCCGATGGTGGCGACCGTCAGGGTGAGGAAGCCGGCGAACGGGCCGAAGCCGACCATGGCGACGAACAGGATGGCGACGATCACCTCGTGGAAGCTGCGCGACAGCGCGACGACGGCGCGGCAGACCAGATAGACGGGCGGCGGCGCGAGATTGCGGGCGGCGCCGATGCCGATCGGGATCGCCAGGAAAATGCCGGCGACCGTCGACGTGACCGTCATGGTGAGACTCTCGCGCATGCCTTGCACGATGTCGCCCCAGCGACTGGAAAAGTCCGGCGTCATGAAGCCGGCGAGCAGACGGGCGGCGCGTGGCACGCCTTCCGCGAGGCGTGCCCAATTCACCTCGACCGAGCCGACCGCGACGACAAGATAGAGGATCGCGCCGCCGTAGAGGACGACACGCAGCCACGGCCGCACGATGAAGGGCGGGCGCCGCCAGCGGTCGGGATAGGAGGCGGCGGCGAGCGTCACGGCGTCACTCGGCGGCGGCGCGCAGCGCGGCCATCGACGTCACGGAGGCGGGCGCGGAACGGCCGGCGGACCCCGGCCCCGAACCGTCGTCCTCCGCCTCGGCATCACCGGCGCGCGCCGTGCGGGTCCAATCCTCCTCGCCGTAGATGCGGGTCAGCACGGTCGCGTCGAGCCCGGACGACGGCCCGTCGTAGACGACCTCGCCGGCCTTCAGCCCGACGATGCGGCCGAGGAACATCTGGGCGAGCGCGACGTCGTGGATGTTGACGATCGCGGCGAGGCGGCGCTCGGCGCAGACCTCGCCGATCAGTCGCATGATCTGCCGCGACGTCTTCGGATCGAGGCTCGCGGTCGGCTCGTCGATCAGCAGGAGGTCGGGATCCTGCAGCAGCGCGCGGGCGATGCCGACGCGCTGGCGCTGTCCGCCGGAGAGCGCGTCGGCGCGCTTGTCGACGTGATCGAGGAGGCCGACGCGGTCGAGCGTCGCGAAGGCGTTACGCACGTCGGCGGGCGGGAAGCGGCGCGCCAGGCTGCGCCAGAACGGGACCGTGCCGAGCCGACCGGCCAGCACGTTCTCCATCACGGTCAGCCGCTCGACCAGCGCGAACTCCTGGAAGATCATGCCCATGCGGCGGCGCAGCCGGCGCAATGCGCGACGCGACGCGCCCGTCACCTCGTCGTCGCCGAGGAAGATCCGGCCGGACGTCGGCTCGACCAGCCGGTTGACGCAGCGGATCAGCGTCGACTTGCCGGCGCCCGACGGGCCGATCAGGCCGATCACCTCGCCGGCCGGCACCACGAGGTCGACGCCGCGCAGCGCGGCGTCGCCGGTGCGGTACTGCTTTCGCAAGCCCTCGATCCGCAGCATGCGGGATCAGCCCTCGCCCGTGTCGGTGCTCGCGCGCACGACGCCTCGGCGCGTCAGCCCTTGCAATCGTAGGAGATGCCCATCGCCTTGTCGATGTCGCGCACCACCTCCCAATGCTGCTTGTAGGTGATCGGGATGAACTTCTCCTGCGGCGGCTCGGTCGACTGGAACTCCTTGAGGAGATCGCTGCCGGTCCAGTCGAACGAGAAGAACGCCTCCTTCACCTTGGCGGCGAGTTCGGGCTTCAGGTTGTAGACCATGCCGTAGCCGGTGGTCGGGAAGGTCTGCGACTTGTAGATCGAGACGAGCTGGTCCTTCTTGACCACGTTGCGGGCCAGCATGCGCAGCATCACCGAGTTGGCGATCGCGGCCACCGGATAGTCCTTGTTGGCCACGCCGATCACCGAGTTGTCGTGCTTGCCGGAGAACACCGGCTCGTAGTCCTTGCCGGGCTCGAGTCCGAACTTCTCCCGCAGCAGCGCCGACGGCGCCTTGTAGCCGGAGTTCGAGGTCTGCGACGTGAAGGCCATCTTCTTGCCGCGGATGTCCTCGGGCTTGGTCACGCCGGAGCCCGGATACGTGATGATCTCCATCTCGTAGCCGTACTCGCCCTTGAGCGAGGCCATCATGGCGAAGGGCACGAAGCCGGCGCAGTTGACGGCGATCGGGTTCGAGCCGGTGTTGAAGCCGGCGACGTGCAGGCGGCCGGCCCGCATCGCCTCGAGCTGGGCGGCGTTGGACTGGACCGGGAAGAACTGCACCTTCTTGCCCGTCACCTTCTCCATGTGGCGCAGGAAGCCGTCCCACACCTTGGCGTAGACGGCGGGATCCTCGACCGGCGTGTAGGCGAAGATCAACGTCGCGGGGTCGACCCACTGCTTCGGATCGGTCGGCGCGTCGGCGACGAGGTCGCCGTCGGCGTCGGTGTAGCGGGCGTCGAGCGCGGCGGCGGTGAACGGCTGCAGGGCGAGGGCAAGGGCGCCGAGAAGGGCGCCGAGGCGGCGAACGCGCATCGCGGAGATCTCCATGTGCGGCCCGCCGCGCGCCGGCGGCGGTCCGACGACGCGCCGCGGCCGCGGCCGGGATCCGACCCGGACGCCTAGGCCGCTCGTATTACAGTGATGTGACGGCTGCGACGGATTCGCCCGGCGAGGCCCAAAGCGACCCGCGTCTTTCTCGACTTTGCCTATTTGTTCGGCATGCCGACCTGTCTTGTATGCAATGAGAGTGGAGCCTCGGCGCCGCGGCAGCCTCGCACGGCTTCCCTCGCCACGCCCGTTCCCATCGGAGATTCAGCAGGTTCGCCGGATCGACCCGGCGCCCGCGCCGAGTTGGCACGCCGCTTGCGGGAGGTCTCACGCCCCGCGCCCCCGCCCTGCCATTCGGAGAACGAGAATGAAGCGTCGAGACGTCCTCAAGTCGATGACGGCCCTGGCGGCCGGCAGCATGCTCCCGGCCCCGGCGATCTGGTCGGAGGCGAAGGCCCAGGCCCGCAACGAGACGCTGCTGCTGGTCTCCGAGAGCGGCCCGAACAATCTCGACATTCACGGCGTCGGCACCAACCGCCCCGGCTACGAGGTCGCCTGGAACTGCTACGACCGGCTGATCTCGCACGGCACCAAGACGCTGGAGAACGGCGTCGCCTCCTACGACCGCGACAAATACACGCCCGAGCTCGCCGAGGACTGGACCGTCACCGACACGTCGGCAACCTTCAAGCTGCGCAAGGACGCGACCTTCCACGACGGCACGCCGGTGACGGCCAAGGACGTGAAGTGGTCGTTCGACCGCGCCGTCACGGTCGGCGGCTTCCCGACCTTCCAGATGAAGGCGGGCTCGCTGGAGAAGCCCGAGCAGTTCGTCGTCGTCGACGACCACACGTTCCGGGTCGACTTCATCCGCAAGGACAAGCTGACGATTCCGGACATCGCCGTCATCGTGCCGTCGATCTTCAACTCGGAGCTGATGAAGAAGAACGCCACCGAGAAGGATCCGTGGGCCATGGAGTACGCCAAGGCCAACACGGCCGGCGGCGGCGCCTACAAGGTGACGAAGTGGACGCCCGGCACCGAGGTGATCTACGAGCGCAACGAGACCTGGAAGGGCGGGCCGCTGCCCAAGATCAAGCGCATCGTGTGGCGCATGGTCCCGTCCGCCGGAAACCGGCGCGCCCTGATCGAGCGCGGCGATGCCGACATCTCGTTCGACCTGCCCAACAAGGACTTCGTCGAGCTGAGCCAGGCCGGCAAGGTGGCCGTGGTGTCGAGCCCGATCGGCAACGGCATCCAGTATATCGGCATGAACGTGACCAAGCCGCCCTTCGACAAGCTGGAGGTGAGGCAGGCCGTCGCCTACGCGATTCCTTATCAGAAGATCATGGACGCCGTGATGTTCGGCCTCGCCAAGCCGATGTTCGGCGCGCCGGAGGGGGCCGCGCTCTCGACCGCCTGGCCGCAGCCGCACGGCTACGTCACGGATCTCGCCAAGGCGAAGGCGCTGCTCGCCAAGGCCGGCCTGCCGAACGGCTTCGAGACGACGCTCTCGTTCGACCTCGGCTTCGCCGCCGTCAACGAGCCGCTGTGCGTGCTGGTGCAGGAGAGTCTCGCCCAGATCGGCATCAAGGCGACCATCAACAAGGTGCCGGGATCAAGCTGGCGCGCCGAGATGACCAAGAAGGAGATGCCGCTGATCTCCAACTTCTTCTCGGGCTGGCTCGATTATCCCGAGTACTTCTTCTTCTGGTGCTATCACGGCCAGAATTCGCTGTTCAACACCATGAGCTACCAGAACAAGGAGATGGACGCGCTGATCGACGCCGCCCGCAAGGCGGCCGCCGAGGGCGACACCGCCGCCTACGACAAGGACGTGACGGGCTTCGTCGCCAAGGCGTTCGCCGACGTGCCGCGCATCCCGCTGTTCCAGCCCTATCTGAACGCGGCGATGCAGAAGAGCGTCTCCGGCTATCGCTACTGGTTCCACCGCCAGCTCGACTACCGCACGCTGAGCAAGGCGTGAGCGCGACGTACAAATGAACCGAGCCGGCACAGCGCCGGCACTTCCTCTCCCCGCGTGCGGGGAGAGGGTGGCTCGGACCGAAGGTCCGAGTCGGGTGAGGGGGCGTCTCCGTATCCCCGAGAGGCCCCTCACCCGACGTCCGCGCCGATCGCGCGAACGTCGATCTCTCCCCGCACGCGGGGAGAGGTGAGACAGGCGCCACGCTGCGGAGCGCATCATGCCGACCCTGATCTTGAAACGCCTCGTGATGACGATCCCGAGCCTGATCGGGGTCGTGATCGTGACGTTCCTGCTCACCCGGGCGCTGCCCGGCGATCCGGCCGCCTATTTTGCGGGGCCCGCCGCCAGCGCCGAGGCGATCGAGCAGATCAGGTCGAAGCTCGGACTCGACCAGCCGCTCCCCGTCCAGTTCCTCGACTATGTCCGAGCGCTCTTTCGCGGTGACCTCGGCACCTCGCTGACCACCGGGCAGCCGGTGGCGGCCGAGATCGCGGCGCGGCTGCCCGCCTCGGCCGAGCTGACGCTGCTCGGGCTTCTTGTCTCGATGGCGATCGCCGTGCCGCTCGGCATCCTCGCCGCGACCAAGCCCGGCTCGATGGTCGACCACGCCTGCCGCATCGTCACCACGGCCGGCGTCTCCCTGCCGGTGTTCTTCACCGGGCTGATCCTGGTCTATGTGTTCTATTATCTGCTCGGCTGGGCGCCGGCGCCGCTCGGCCGGCTCGGGGTGTTCGACAGCGCGCCCCCGACCGTCACAGGCTTCTACCTGATCGACAGCCTTCTCGCGGGCGATCTCCCGACCTTCTGGGCGAGCCTGACGCAGCTCGCACTGCCCGCCATGACGCTCGGCATCTTCGCGCTCGCCCCGATCGCCCGGATGACGCGCGCCTCGATGCTCGCGGTGCTCTCCTCCGACTTCGTGCGCACCGCGCGCGCCTGCGGCCTCGCCTCTTATACGGTCGTGGTCACTTACGCCTTTCGGAATGCCATGCTGCCGGTGATCACGACGCTCGGCATGGTGTTCTCGTTCCTGCTCGGCGCCAACGTGCTGGTCGAGAAGGTGTTCGCCTGGCCCGGCATCGGCTCCTTCGCGGTCGAGGCCCTGATCGCCTCGGACTTCGCCCCCGTGCAGGGCTTCGTCCTCACCATGGCGGTGCTCTACGTCGCCCTCAATCTGGCGATCGACCTCCTCTACGGCCTGATCGACCCCCGCGCGAGGATGGACGCATGATGACTGGGATGATGGCATCCGAGCTGCAATGTCGCCGCGCGCTCCTCACCGACGCCGTCATCCTGAGGTGCCCGGCGCGGCCGGGCCTCGAAGGATGCGGCCACCAAGTCGGCGTCGCCGACTTGGCCTTCATTGGTGTCGATCTCGGGCAAGCCAGAGATCGATGCCGTCGCCCTTCGAGGCCCGCGCGTCCCGCGCGGCCACCTCAGGGTGACGGATTGGAGTGGATGTCATGACCGCCCTCGTCGCCACGCTGCGCCATGCGCGCTATGTCGTGTCGGAGAACCCGGTCACCGGGCTCGCCTTCGGGCTCTTCGTCGCCATCGTGCTCACCGCGCTGTTCGGTCCGTTCCTGGTGCCGCACGATCCGCTCGCCTCCAACACGGCGATGGCGCTGCAGCCGCCCTCGGCGCGATTCTGGTTCGGCACCGACCAGCTCGGCCGCGACATCTTCTCGCGCGTGATCGTCGCGACCCGGCTCGACTTCGGCATCGCCGTCGCCTCGGTCGTGCTCGTCTTCTGCATGGGCGGGCTCGCCGGCGTCGCGGCCGGCTTCTTCGGCGGCTGGACCGACCGCATCGTCGGCCGCATCGCCGACACCATCATGGCGTTCCCGCTGTTCGTGCTCGCCATGGGCATCGTCGCGGCGCTCGGCAACACGGTGCAGAACATCGTCATCGCCACCGCGATCGTGAACTTTCCCCTCTATGCCCGTGTCGCCCGCGCCGAGGCGAACGTCCGCCGCGAGGCCGGATTCGTGGAAGCAGCGCGGCTCTCCGGCAACGGCGAGTGGCGGATTCTCGTCTTCCAGATCCTGCCCAACGTGATTCCGATCCTGGTCGTGCAGATGTCGCTCACCATGGGCTACGCGATCCTCAACGCCGCCGGCCTCTCCTTCATCGGGCTCGGCGTGCGGCCGCCGACACCCGAGTGGGGCATCATGGTCGCCGAGGGGGCCGCCTTCATCGTCTCGGGCGAATGGTGGATCGCCTTCTTCCCCGGCCTCGCGTTGATGATCGCCGTGTTCTGCTTCAACCTGCTCGGCGACGGCCTGCGCGACATCGTCGACCCGCGGAGGCGGACGTGAGGGTGATCCAGCACGAGCAAGTCGTCGCCTCCGCACCGGGCGTTGCAACCGGCCCCCGTACCCTCTCCCATGGGGAGAGGGTCGGGAGCGAGCGTCAGCTCGCGACCGGGGTGAGGGGTTCCGACGCCGGCGTGGGCACCCCCTCACCCGCCGCGCTCCGCGCGGCGACCTCTCCCCGCAGGGGAGAGGTGAGCCGGAGGCCGCCGCCACGCTCGTCGGGAGGGAGCCGCCCATGACCGCCGCCCCGGCCCTTCTGGTCGAAGACCTCTCGGTCGCGTTCCGCACGCGGTCCGGCACGGTGCGGGCGCTGGAGCGCGTCAGCTTCGCGGTGCCCAAGGGCGAGACGCTGGCGATCGTCGGCGAATCGGGCTCCGGCAAGTCGGTGACGGCCTATGCCGTGATGGGAATTCTCGATCCGGCCGGGGAGATCACGTCCGGTCGCGCCGTGCTGGGCGGGCTCGATCTTCTGGCCGCGACCGCCGACGAGGTCGCCGCCGTGCGCGGGCGTGAGATCGCGATGATCTTCCAGAATCCGCGCACGGCCCTCAATCCCATCCGCCCGGTCGGCCGGCAGATCGCCGACGTGCTGATCCGCCATGCCAACGTGCCGCGCCGCGAGGCGCCGGAGCGCGCCGTCGACCTCCTGCGCGCCGTCGGCATCACGGATCCGGGGCGCCGCGCGAAGGCTTATCCGTTCGAGATGTCGGGGGGCATGTGCCAGCGCGTGATGATCGCCATCGCGCTCGCCGCGAAGCCCTCGGTGCTGATCGCCGACGAGCCGACCACCGGGCTCGACGTGACGACCCAGGCCGTGATCATGGATCTGATCGGCGACCTCGCCCGCGACATCGGCATGGCGACCATCTTCATCACCCACGATCTGGCGCTCGCCGCCCAGCGCGCCGACCGGATCGTGGTCATGCACGCGGGCCACGTGGTCGAGAACGCAGCGACCCGAGAACTGTTCGCGCGGCCGCGCCATCCCTACACGGCCGAGCTGATCGCCGCGACGCCCGACGCCGCCGCGAGCCTTGACGACCTCGCCTCGATCCCGGGCACGCTGCCCGATCTGCGCCGGCTCGACCTGCCGACCTGCCGCTATGCCGAGCGCTGCCCGCGCCGCCTCGCCGACTGCGACGCGGCGCTGCCGCCCGCCCTCGCGATCCCCGAGCACGTCGTCGCCTGCCGGAACCCGCTGTCATGACCGCACCCCTCGCCGTGACCGAGCACGCCGCCGTCATCCACGACGCGCCGCCGGCCGACATGCCGCTGCTCGACGTCGCCGAGCTGGAGAAGCGATTCCCGGTGAGCGGCACGATCGGGCCGCTCGGCCGGCTGCGCCGACGCATGAAGGGCGGCCCGACGCATCTGCCGCACGTCCACGCCGTCGACGACGTGAGCTTCGTGATCAGGAAGGGCGAGACGGTCGGGCTGGTCGGCGAATCCGGCTGCGGCAAGTCCACGCTGGTGCGCGTGCTCACTCGTCTGCTCGACCCGTCCGCCGGCATCGTTCGGCTCGGCGGTCGCGAATTGTCGCTCACGCCGGCCCGGCGCTTCGCGAAGGATCCGGACCGCGGCCGCATCCAGATGGTGTTCCAGGACGCCGGCGAGAGCATCAATCCGCGCTTCACCGCCTTCGCCGCGATCGCCGATCCGCTGCGAAGACTGCGCGGCCTCAAGGGGGCGGCGCTCACGGCGAAGGTCGAGCGTGCCGCCGATCAATGTGGGCTGCCGCGGGCGCTGCTGACCCGGTTCCCGCATCAGCTCTCCGGCGGCCAGCGCGCCCGCGTCGGCATCGCGCGCGCCGTCGCGGTCGAGCCCGACCTGCTGGTGCTCGACGAGCCGACCGCGGCGCTCGACGTCTCGGTGCAGGTCGTCATCCTGCAGCTCCTACAGACGCTCAAGGCCGATCTCGGCATGAGCTATCTGTTCGTCTCGCACGATCTCGGCGTCGTGCGGCTGATCTGCGACCGCGTGCTGGTGATGTATCTCGGCAAGATCGTCGAGTCCGGTCCGGCCCGCGACGTGTTCGCGAACCCGCTGCATCCCTACACGCGCGCCCTGGTCGACGCCGCGCCCAGCCTGCACGACCGCGGCGCGGGGCGCATCCGCCTGCAGGGCGAGCCGCGCTCGCCGATCGATCCCGACCCGAACGTCTGCCGCTTCTACGGCCGCTGCCCGAAGGGCACCGACCGCTGCAAGGCCGAGATGCCGACGCTGCGCCGCTTCGGCGACCGCGAGGTCGCCTGTCACTTCGCCGAGGAGATCACGTCCCGATGAGCAGCACCGACACCGGGCGGCGCACGCTCGCCGAGGAGCTGCGCCTGCAGCTCGCCGACGAGATCGTGCGCGGCGCGCTGCAGCCCGGCACGGCCCTCGACGAGAGCGAGCTCGCCCGCCGATTCAACGTGTCGCGCACGCCGGTGCGCGAGGCGATCCGACAGCTCGCGGCGAGTGGCCTCGTCGACTCGCGGCCGCATCGCGGCGCCGTGGTGGCGCGGCCGAGCGACGCCCAGGTGGTCGGCATGTTCGAGGCGATGGCCGAGCTCGAGGCGCTGTGCGCCGGCTTCGCCGCCGAGCGCATGACCGGCGCCGAGCGGCGCGCGCTCGAAGGCGTCCACGAGGATCTCGGCGCGCTCGTCCGGCTCGGCGATCCGCAGCGTTTCCACGAGGCCAACGAGGTCTTTCACGGCGCCGTCTACGCCGGCGCCCACAACGCCTATCTGACCGAGATCACAGTGGCGACGCGCGCCCGGCTGCAGCCGTTCCGGCGCGCCCAGTTCCGCAATCTCGGCCGGCTGGCGAAGTCCCACGCCGAGCACGACCGCGTCGTCCGGGCGATCCTGCGCGGCGACCGCGACGGCGCCGTCAAGGCCATGCAGGCCCACATCATGACGGTGTGCGAGGAGTACGGCGTCTACGCCGACACCCGCGGCGTGCTCACGCCGGAGCCGTCCCTTTCGCGAGAAACGCGCGCCACCCACCCGACGCCGTGATGTCGCGGGCACCGGCGACCGCCTCGGCCTCGACCAGGAAGCACTTGACGACGCGGCCGTCGGACAGCGTCGCGTTGCCGATCGACAGCGGCGACGGCACGGCGGCGACGAAACGGCCGAACGCTTGCGCCGACAGCGCCCACAGCTCCACCTCGATCGGCCCGCCCGAGCCGGCGGCGACGCGCAGGAGGCCGGGCTTCGGCGGCGTCGTGCCGGGCAGCGCGAACAGCCGATAGTCCGCCGCCGTGCGCGTGGTCTCCAGATAACGACCGCCGAGGCCGGTCAGCTCGTGATTGAGCGGCA
The DNA here is from genome assembly GCF_042682915.1 of Rhodoplanes azumiensis. Classification (NCBI taxonomy): domain Bacteria; kingdom Pseudomonadati; phylum Pseudomonadota; class Alphaproteobacteria; order Hyphomicrobiales; family Nitrobacteraceae; genus Rhodoplanes; species Rhodoplanes azumiensis. The sequence goes on from NZ_JBHUIW010000004.1 coordinate 85,785, forward strand.
GGCCGGTGAGATGCGCACCGACCGCGGCGAGCACGACCTCGCCCTCGCGCGCCCCCGGCGCGAGCGCGGGCAGCTCCGGCTGCGGCACGCCGAGCGCGCCGAGCGGCAGGCCTGTCTTCGCGTGCAGCATCCGCCCGAGCGACGCCAGCACCGCGTCACGGCCGGCCGGCGCGAGCAGCGTGACGCCGAACGGCGTGCCGTCCGCGGCGATGGTCGCCGGCACGGCGAGCCCCGCCATGTCGAGCAGATTGACGAAATTGGTGTAGGTGCCGAGCCGGCTGTTGAGGAGGATCGGCTCCGCCTCCACCTCCGCCACCGTGTAGGCGGCCGGCGCGGTCGGCACCATCAGCAGGTCGACATGGGCGAGCGTCTCGCGCGCCCGCACGCGCAGCTCCTGCAGCGTGTAGAAGGCCTGGAAGGCGTCGACGGCGGTCGGCCGGCTGCCGCCGAGCACGATCTCGCTGGTCACCGGATGCACGTCGTCGGGATGTGTCGCCATGAACTCGCCGACCGCGGCGAAGCGCTCGGCGACCCACGGGCCTTCGTAGAGCAGCCGCGCGGTGGCGTAGAACGGCGTCATGTCGAGGTCGACCAGCGTGGCGCCGAGCTCGGCCGCGATCTCCAGGGCGCGCAGGAACGCCGTCTCGGCGCGCCCGTCCCCGAAGAAGATTCGGTCGGCGTGGCGCGGCACGCCGATGCGCAGCCCGGCCGGCAGCGGTCCCGGCACCACGGCCGGGAAGCTGCGCGAAAAGGCGTCGGCCCGGTCCGGTCCCGCCATGGCGGCGAGCGCCAGATGAGCGTCGTCGGTGGTCAGCGCGAACACCGAGATGGTGTCGAGCGAGCGGCAGGCCGGCACGACGCCGGTCGCCGGGACGAGACCGAGGCTCGGCTTCAGGCCGACGATGTTGTTGAGGCCGGCCGGCACGCGCCCCGAGCCCGCCGTGTCGGTGCCGAGCGCCAGCGGCACGATCCCGGCGGCGACCGCGACGGCGGAGCCGGACGACGAGCCGCCGGGAACGAGCGCCGGGTCGTGCGGGTTGCGGGGCGTGCCGTAGGGCGAGCGCACGCCGACGAGGCCGGTGGCGAACTGATCCAGATTGGTCTTACCGATCACGATCGCGCCGGCGGCGCGCAGCCGCGCCACCGCGGTCGCATCGCGCGCCGGCATGTACGCGTAGCCCGGGCAGGCCGCCGTGGTCGGCAGGCCGGCGACGTCGATGTTGTCCTTCACGGCGATCGGGACGCCGTAGAGCGGCCTGCCGGCGGGGCCTTGCGCCGTGAGCGCGCGCGCTTCGGCGATTGCGTCGGCCTCGTCGCGCAGGGTGATGAAGAGTGCAGGATCGTCGTAGGCGCGGGCCCGCGCATAGGCGCGCGCGACCGTTTCGGCCGGATCGGCGCTGCGGCTGCGATGCGCGCTCACGATGTCGACCACGGTCTCCGCCACGGGCTCCCCCTCGTGCTGCCGGTCTGCACCGGATGTCTTGTCCTGCACATGCCTTGTCAGCACGAGATTCGTGCAAGCGCAATGCCACGATCACGGCGGCGCAGGATGACCGTTCGGACGCAACCTCGTGTCGCGGACGCGGTGCGGCGCCGCGTGAGCCGGGATCCACGACGGAAAGCCCGGGAACGATCCGAGATCGTGCTCCCTCACCCCTGACGCGTGCGCTGGCGGCGGATGTGCTCGATGATCGCCGAATTGTCCCAGTCGCCCTCGCCGGCCGCGATGCAGCCGGCCATCGCCTCGGCATAGGCGGCCGCGAAGGGCAGCGCCTGGCCGTGCTCGCGGGCCGTGCCGAGGATCAGGGCGAAGTCCTTGGCGGACTGCGCCACCTTGCCGGCGGTGGCGAAGTCGCGCGTGATCATCTTGCGACCCTTGACGTCCATGGCCTGCGAATAGGCGGCGGAGTTGCGCGCCGCCTCGAAGAAGGCGTCGAGCGGCAGGCCGAGGAGCTCGGCGTAGACGAGCCCCTCGGCGAGCGCCGCGCGGTTGAGGCCGAGAATCAGGTTGGTGGCGAGCTTCGCCTTGGCGCCGTTGCCGACCGGGCCGAGATGGAAGGACTTGGCGCAGACCGCCGCGACGATGTCCTTTGCCGAATCCAGCGCCGCCGCCTCGCCGCCGACCAGACACACCGCCTCGCCGCGCGCGACCTGATCGCTCGCCCCCGACAGCGGCGTCTCCAGGAAGCCGAGTCCTGTCGGCACGAGCCGCGCCGCGAGCGCCGCCATGCGGTCGGGATCGCAGGTCGCGAAGTTGAGGACGAGGCGGGTGCGGCGCGACGCCGGGTCGACCGACAGGAGCCCGCCCTCGCCCTCGATCACGCTCTCGACCTGATCGCTGTTGAACACCGCGATCAGCACGCGCTCGCAGCGCCGCGCGATCTCCGCGACCGTATCGACCGCGATGCCGCCGAGCCCGGCGAGGCGGGTGCGGGCGTCGGCCGCGATGTCGGTACCGACCACGGCGAAGCCGGCGCCGAGCAGACGCTGCGCCAGCGCCGTGCCGATGAGACCGAGGCCGATCAGGCCGACCGGCATGCGCGAATCCTGCATGGTGAGATCCTGACGATGGGACGGGGCTGTAAGGAAACGACGCGGACGGGGTCGAGGCGAGGCGGGTCGTCGCGACCCGGAGGTCGCCGACGCCGGCCCCTGTTCTAACGCGTCGCATCGGGCTTGTCAGCGACGGCGCGTCAGGTGCCGACCGGCCGGCCGGCGGAGCCCTCGGATCGCGAAGACGCTCAGCCGTGATGGCTGCGCTCGCCGTTGCCGCGCCGCGAGAAGTCGATGCGGTCGGCCGGCTGCGGCGTGCTGAACAAATAGCCCTGCGCTTGGCTGCAACCGGCCGCCTGGACGAGGCGGAACTGCTCCCAGGTCTCGACGCCTTCGGCCGTGGTCGCCATGTCGAGGGCGTGGGCGAGGCCGGTGACGGCGCTGACGATGGTGGCGCAATCGGTGCGCTGCGTCATCTCGCTCACGAAGCCGCGGTCGATCTTGATCTTGGAGAACGGGAACAGTCGCAGATAGCTCAACGACGAGTAGCCGACGCCGAAATCGTCGAGCACGATGTTGATACCGAGCCCGGCGAGCTCGGTCAGCATGCCCGTGATGGCGGCGTTCTTCTGAAGCAGCACCGATTCGGTGATCTCGATCTCCAGCCGCGCCGGCGGCAGGCCGGCGGTCGCGAGGATGCCGCGCACCATCGGCACCAGGCCCGGATCGCGGAACTGCACGAGCGAGAGGTTGACGGCGATCTTGATGTGCTCCGGCCACGCCATCGCATCCGCGCAGGCGCGGCGCAGAATCCATTCGCCGATCGCCATGATCGCGCCGGTGTCCTCGGCGATCGGGATGAAGCGGTCCGGCGGCAGGATCCCGAAGACGGGGTGATGCCAGCGCACCAGCGCCTCGACCCCGCACGGCATGCGGGTGCCGACGTCGACGATGATCTGATAATGGACGTCGAGCTCGCCACGGGCGAGGGCGTTGCGCAGGTCGATCTCCAGCACGTGCTGCATGCGGGCCTGTGCGTCCATCTCGGCCTCGAAGAACCGGACGCAGTGCCGACCCGCCGCCTTGGCCCGGTAGAGGGCAAGGTCGGCGTTCTTCAACAGCGTCGAGGTGTCGTCGCCATCCTCCGGGGCGAGCGCGATGCCGGCGCTGATGCCGATGCCGATGCGGCTACCGTCGACGTCGTAGGGCGCGCCGACGACGTCGAGCAGCGTGTCGGCGAGCTGCGCCGCGGCGCCGCGGCGGTCGCCGCCGCCGGGCATCAGGATGGCGAACTCGTCGCCGCCGAGGCGGCCGACCGTGCAGTCCTCCGGCACGTGCTTGCGCAGCCGCTCGGCCACCGCCCTGAGCAGTGCGTCGCCGACCGGATGGCCGAGCGAATCGTTGACCGCCTTGAACAGGTCGAGATCGAAGATGAACAGGGCGAATCCCTCGCCGGTGTCGTGCAGGCGGGCGAAGGCCTCGTCCATGCGCTCGCTGAACAACAGCCGGTTGGCGAGGTCGGTGAGCGCGTCGTGACGCGCCATGTGAGCGATGCGCCGGGCCGCCCGCTGGCGCTCGGTGACGTCCTCGTGGGTGGCCACCCAGCCGCCGTCCGGCGTCGCCTGATTGAGCACCGCGACGATGCGGCCGTCGGGCAGCTCGGTCTGCATGTAGATGCGGGTGCCGTCGCTGAGGCGGTCGAGCAGGCGGGCCCGATAATCGGCGATGTCGCCCATGAATGTGCCGGCGGCGAGGCGGCGGGCGAGGAGCTGGTCGAGCGTGGTGCCGGCCGGCGCATCGTAGGGCGTCAGCCCGTACATGCGCAGGTAGCGCTCGTTGCAGATCACCAGGCGCTGATCGCTGTCGAACATGCACAGGCCCTGCGACATGTTGTTGAGCGCCGTATCGAGCCGCGCATTGACCCGCTTGAGCTCCGCCGACGTCGCGGCGAGCGAGGATTCCGAGCGGGTCAGCCGGCGGAACTGGAGAATCAGGGCGCGCAGCAGCATCACGGCGGAGAGAACGGCGAGCAGAGTCGCGATCGCGATCAGCACGGCGCGACGCCGCCACGCCTCGAGCACCAGGTTCTCCGACACGGCGATGTCGACGACGAGCCGGAAGCGGTCGAGCGGCTGCACCGACACCCAACGAGGCTCCGGATCGAAGAAGCCGCCGCCCAGAAACGAGCCCCCGCCCTCCGCGACCACGCGGTACCACGGGGAGGTCGAGGGCAGCCGCTCGCCGGCCCAGCGGCGCGGATCCGGGAAGCGGGCCAGGATGGTTCCGTCGGTGCGGACGAGCAGGAAGGTGCGGCCGGTCAGGCTGGCGATCGAGCGCCAGATCCGCTCGAAATAGGCGATCTCGAAGCCGGCCGTGACGACGCCGAGATACTCGCCGCGATCGCTCACGATCGCCTTGCTGAAATAGATCGTGGTCTCGCCGGTGACGCGGCTCACCAGTGGCGTGCTGACGAACAGCGCGTCGGACGGCTTGCCGCCGAACGTGGTGACGTATTCGCGGTCGCCGAGATTCATCGTGAGCGGCGGCCACGCCCGGGTCGTGTTGACGGTCTCGCCGTCACGGTTGGTGATCGTGATCACGGCGCGGCCGGGCAGCCGGCGGAGACGATCGTTGAGCGTCTGGAACACCACCTCGGAGCCGAAGTGGCGGCGAAACGCCTCCTCGCTGTCGATGTGCACCGCGGCGGCGCGCTCGCGAACCTCGTCGAGAATGTCGACGAGCGGCTCAACCGCCCCGGCGATCTGATCGCCGATCAGCAGGGCGATGTTCTCCGAGTCGCGCACCGATACGCGGATCGCGTCCGACCTGAGACCCCAGACGGTCAGGCCGATCGCCAGAAGCCCGATTCCGATCAGGGCTCCGGCGACCGCGATCAGCGCATGGAACGGCAGAACGAGTCCGCGCGCCTTCATGTGGTCCCCACCAACACTCGGCCTATTCTGGACGGCGAAGGTGGAGGAATCGACTCAACTCCCGGTATTTTCTCGTCGGCCGTTACCGGAAGGTTAATCACGCGGGTGAGCCGGGCGAAGCCGATCTCCCATCATCCGAGGCCGCGAACGATCGCCTCTCGCGCGATCTCGGTGAAGACTTCTCATTTCACGGGAAAATCCCACACCCGCAGCGGTGGCGTCGGCCCGCCATAGTCGAAATGCCACCACTCGAGGCGGTAGTTGCGGAAGCCTTCCGCCGCCAGCGCGCCGACCAACCGGTCGCGATTCGCCCGCGCCGCGGGTGCGACCCGGGCGGCCGTCGCGCTCGCCGCCGCCGAGCAATCGTAGGCCGTGCCCATGTCGAGGCTCGACTCGCGCGCTCGCTGCGCGAAGGGGCCGTCGCACGGGCCGGCCTCGCGCGGCGTCGGCAGGTCGGGCTCGTCGGCCCGCACCAGCCCGACATCGACCGCGATGCCGAGCGAATGGCGGGAGCGCTTGGCGATGTAGCCGAGCGCGAACTGCTGCGACTTGTGGATCGCCGGCGAGAAGATCGGCGCCATGCGGTCGGGCTCGGGACTCTGCGCCCACGCGACGAAGGCGCGCACCGCCCGCTCCGGCCGATAGCAGTCGTAGACCTTCAGCGAATAACCCTCGGCCAGCAGGCGCGCCTGGGCGCGGGCGAGCGCGTCGGCGACCGGCCGCAGCAGGATGCATTCGCCGGCCAGATACCCCGGCACGCGCCGTCCGGTGAAGTTGAACGGCCCGGCATAACGCATGTCCTGGCGGATCGAGGGATCACGCTCGCGCAGCCGCACGAAGCCCTCCGGCAACCCGGCCGACTGGGCCACGGCCGGCGCGATCGCGCCCGTCGCCGAGAGCGCCGCCGCGATCGACACGACCGCCGTCACGGCCCCGAGAGACTCCGCCCGTCGCATGCGCATCCTCAGATCCCGGCCGGCAACGCGACGACGTCGTAGGCGTGGACGATGCGTCGCTCGCGCTGCGGATCGAACAGCTCGTAGGCGAAGCGCGACGACGGCCGGATGCCGCCGATCGCCGCGAAGGTGCCGCAGTAGAGCGCCGTGCCCTCCGGCAGATCCTCACGTCCTACGAAGGCGCGCATCAGGTCGCCGGGCGGCAGGATCGCGCCGACCGTGCCTTCCTGATAGAGGCGCGTCTCGCCGTGCTCGACGATCCAGGAGCGCAGGATCAGCGAGTCCCAATGGTCGGCGACGTCGTCGAAGGCCCACAGGTCGGGCGCGATCGGCTTGTCGCACATCTGCTTCGCCACGTGCGGCTCGCTGCGCTCGATCCGCCGGTCGGTATGGTCAGAGCCGACCCCGACCCACAGGCCGCGACCGTCGCGCACCAGCACCACCTCGACCTCGCCCGACGACTCGCTCCCGACCACCTCGATGGCGTCCGCCGAGGTCAGCCGATGGGTCGAGATGCGCCGGAACTGCGGCGTCGAGGGCGGGCGCGGAATGCCGAGCGCCTCCATCTCGGCGACGCGCAGATCGCGCCCGGTCGGGTCGCGGCTGGTCCACACCGCGATCACGACGGTACGCAGCTCGATCGGGCGCCGATCCATGGCGCTGCCGCTCAGCGTCCGGAACGTCAGGGTCTCGGCAGGCATGTGGTCCTGTCCTGGCTGCCGCCCGGGCGCGGCCCGGGCGCGTGGTCCGGCACGCCAGCGCGGTCTGCCCAGGTCGCCCGCGGTCGCGGGCCGGATCCCAACCGAACCATAGCCCTTCCCGAAAAGCACCGACAACTAAGGGACGTTCCGGGTCGTGATCCGGGCGAGCTCGCGCACCGCGCCGGCGGTCCGGATCAGGGTCGGCACGGCTTGGCTTGCGGCATCCCGTTCGACTACGGTCGCGGCGCGCCGTCCCGGCGATTCGGGCTCGTCATGCCGCTCCGCCTCGTCTTCATGGGCACGCCGGATTTCGCCGTGCCGACCTTCCTCGAAATCGTCGGTCGCGGCCACGAGGTCGTCGCCGTCTACACGCGCGCGCCGAAACCGGCGGGCCGCGGCATGGCGCTGCAGCCGACCCCGATCGAGGAGGAGGCGCGCCGCCTCGCCATCCCCGTGCTGACCCCGAAGACGCTGCGCAACGAGGAGGCGCAGGCGACGTTCCGGGCGCACGACGCCGACGCCGCCGTCGTGGTCGCCTACGGGCTCATCCTGCCGAAGCCGGTGCTCGACGCGCCGCGGCTCGGCTGCTTCAACCTGCATGCCTCGGCGCTGCCGCGCTGGCGCGGCGCCGCGCCGATCAACCGCGCCGTGATGGCGGGCGATCCCGAGACGGCCGTGATGGTGATGCGCATGGAGGAGGGGCTCGACACCGGCCCGATCGCCATGGCCGAGCGGCTCGCCATCGCGCCCGACATGACGGCCGGCGACCTGCACGACGCGCTCGCGCGGCTCGGCGCCGACCTGATGGCGCGAGCCCTCGCCGCACTGGAGCGCGGCCCCCTCGCGCTGACCCCGCAACCCGAAGCGGGCGTCACCTACGCGGCCAAGATCGAGAAGGCGGAAGCCCGCATCGACTGGACGAAGCCGTGGACCGCCGTGCACGACCACGCCCGCGGCCTGTCGCCGTTTCCCGGCGCCTGGTTCGAACTGCCCGAGGCGAAGGGCCCGGCCCGCATAAAAGTGCTGCGCACGACGCGCGGCGACGGATCGGGGCCGCCCGGCACCGTGCTGGACCACCGGCTCACGATCGCGTGCGGCGACGGGGCCGTGCGCATCCTGCAGCTCCAGCGGGCCGGCCGCCAGCCGATGACGGCGGACGAGTTTCTGCGCGGCACGGCGGTCGAGCCCGGCACCGTGCTCGCGTGAACGGCGTGCTCGCGAGAACGGCGTGCTGACGTGAACGGTGTGCCGACGTGAACGGTGTGCTGACGTGAACGACTTGCCGGCCTGACGACATGCCGGCCGAAGGAACCGAAATGCCGCGTTACAAGCTGACCATCGAATACAACGGCGCGCCCTTCGTCGGCTGGCAGGTCCAGCAGAACGGCGTCTCGGTGCAGGGCGTGCTGGAGGAGGCGTTCGCGGCCTTCGCGGGCGAGCCCGTGACCGTGAAGGGCGCCGGCCGCACCGACGCCGGCGTCCACGCGCTCGGCCAGGTCGCCCATGTCGATCTGGCGAAGCGCTTCGACACCGACACGGTGCGGGACGCGGCGAACGCCCATCTGCGGCCGCATCCGGTCGCCGTGCTCTCCGCCGAGGACGCGGCCGACGACTTCGACGCGCGCTTCTCGGCGACGCGCCGCCACTACATGTATCGCATCGTCAACCGCCGCGCGCCGCTGGCGCTCGACGAGGATCGCGCCTTCCGGGTGCCGAAGGCGCTCGACGTGCCGGCCATGCACGCGGCGGCGCAGCGCCTCCTCGGCAGGCACGACTTCACCACGTTCCGGGCGGCCGAGTGCCAGGCGCAGTCGCCCGAGAAGACGCTCGACCGGCTCGACGTCGACCGCTCCGGCGACGACATCCTGATCACCGCGGTGGCGCGCTCGTTCCTGCATCATCAGGTGCGCTCGATGGTCGGCTCGCTGGTGATGGTCGGCGACGGCCGCTGGAGCGGCGACGATCTCTTCGCCGCCCTGATGGCGCGTGACCGCGCCGCCTGCGGGCCGGTCGCCCCGCCCGACGGCCTTTATCTGGTCGCCGTGGAGTATTGAGCACCGCCGTCGTTCCGGGGCGCCGCGCAGCGGCGAACCCGGAATCCAATCGCAAACTCGGAGTATGTCGCTGGATTCCGGGTTCGCGCCTTCGGCGCGCCCCGGAATGACCATCACCCGAAATACCGCACAAAAATCTCACGATAGATCGCGGTGAGGGCGATCAGGTCCGCCACCGGCACGCGCTCGTCGATGCCGTGCATCGAGGCGTTGACCAGGCCGAACTCGACCACCGGGCAGTAATTCTTGATGAAGCGCGCGTCCGACGTGCCGCCCGAGGTCGAGAGCTCGGCCTGACGCCCGGTGACGGACGTGATCACGTCGCCGACCAGAGTCACGAACGGACCCGGCGCGGTGAGGAACGCCTCGGCGTTGGACGGCTCCCAATCGATACGGAACCGTGCACCCTGCGCGGCGGCCGCGGCGCGCGCCTCGATCAGGGCGCGCAGCGAGCCTTGCGTATGCAGATCGTTGAAGCGGATGTTGAAGCGCGCCCGCGCCTCGGCCGGGATCACGTTGACGGTCTTGTTGCCGACGTCGATCGAGGTGAACTCGAGATTGGACGGGTCGAAGTGATCGGTGCCGGCGTCCAGCGGCTCGGCGAGCAGGGCCGCGACCATGCGCACGACGGACCGTACCGGATTGTCGGCAAGATGCGGATAGGCGACGTGGCCTTGCGTGCCGGTCACGACCAGGGTGCCGTTCTGCGACCCGCGCCGGCCGATCTTGATCATGTCCCCGAGCGTCTCGGGGTTCGTGGGCTCACCCAGGATGCAGTGGTCGAACTTTTCGCCGCGCTCGGCCGCCCACTTCAAGAGCTTCACGCTGCCGTTGACGGCGACGCCCTCCTCGTCGCCGGTGAGCAGGAACGACAGCGTGCCCTTCGGCCGACCGCCGTTCGCGGCGAGATGATCGAGTGCGGCGGCGAGCGCGCAGGCGACCGCGCCCTTCATGTCGACGGCGCCGCGGCCGTAGAGAACCCCGTCCGCCACGTCCCCGGCGAAAGGCGGGTGCGTCCATTGCGCCTCGTCGCCCGGCGGCACCACGTCGGTGTGGCCGGCGAAGACGAGATGCGGGCCGCCGTGGCCGATGCGAGCGTGGAGATTCTGAACGGCCGCGTGGCCGGGCTCGGAGAACACCGGCCGCTCGACCGTGAACCCGGCGCGCGAAAGAATGTCGGCGACGAGCGCCAGCGCGCCGCCCTCGGCCGGCGTCACCGACGGGCAGCGCAGGAGATCACGGGCGATGGCGACGACGTCGGCCGGCATGGTTGTCACTCCGCCCGCCCGTTGCCGTGCGGCCGGCCGCTCGCCGGCGCCGGTCCCCAGCGGTTCGGCCCCGGCGTGCCGGGTCGGAAGCCGAGATCGACGATGAGGGCGAGCGCGAAGATCAGCCACGGCACGGTGAGCACCAGGAGGAGCGCGCTGGGTTCCTCCGACGTTCCCGCCGCACCGATCACGAACAGGAAATCGATGACGACGCTGATCGCGAAGAACGCGCCGGGGATCACGGTCGGCATGCCGCGGTCGTGGCCGCGCTTCGCCATGATGGCGAATTCGGGATAGCTGAAGGCCAGGCTGACGATCGAGGTGAGCCGCTCGCCCTCGATGGCGGCGGCGATGGCGTGGCAGCCGAGCTCCACGGCCATCACGGCGACGAGGGCGATCCAGAAGGTCTTGCGGCCGATGCGGCCGTCGAACCCGAACAGGACGTCATGCCAGCTCATGTCGTCCCCCAGCTCGCTGCGTCAGCCGTCATTCCGGGGCGCACCGACGGTGCGAACCCGGAATCCACCGCCAACCACTGAACTTTTGGCTGGAGTCCGGGTCCGGCGCTGCGCGCCGTCCCGGAACGACAGCCGTCTCGTCGACCGAAGCATGCCCCGCCTGCCGCCGTAGAGCCGCGGCATCAGTCCCGCAAAAGCTCGTTGATCGAGGTCTTCGAGCGGGTCTTCTCGTCGACGCGCTTGACGATCACGGCGCAGTAGAGGCCGGGCCCCGGCGTGCCGTCCGGGAACGGCTTGCCCGGCATGGTGCCCGACACCACGACCGAATAGGGCGGCACCTCGCCCATGAACACCTCGCCGGTGGCGCGATCGACGATCTTGGTCGAGGCGCCGAGATAGACGCCCATCGAGAGCACCGAGCCCCGGCGCACGATCACGCCCTCGGCGACCTCGGCGCGGGCGCCGATGAAGCAGTCGTCCTCGATGATCACCGGGCCGGCCTGCAGCGGCTCCAGCACGCCGCCGATGCCGGCGCCGCCGGAGATGTGGCAGTTGCTCCCGATCTGGGCGCAGGAGCCGACCGTCGCCCAGGTGTCGATCATGGTGCCGGTGTCGACGAAGGCGCCGAGATTGACGAAGGACGGCATCAGCACGACGCCCGGCGCGATATAGGCCGAGCGCCGGACGACACAGCCGGGCACAGCGCGGAAGCCGGCATCGCGAAACTGCGCCTCGCTCCAGCCGTCGAACTTGGACGGCACCTTGTCCCACCAGCCGGACCGGCCGGGGCCGCCCGGGATGACCGTCATGTCGGCGAGGCGGAACGAGAGCAGGACCGCCTTCTTCAGCCATTGGTTGACCCGCCAGGAGCCGTCGGCCTGCTTCTCGGCGACCCGCTCCTCGCCGCGGTCGAGCAGGCGCAGCGCCCGGTCGACGGCGTCACGCACCGCGCCCGTGGTGTTCGGGCCGAACTCGGCGCGGCGCTCGAACGCCTCGTCGATGGTCTTGGCGAGCTCTGCATGCGACATGCGGCAATCCTCGAAAATCGCAATGGCGGCCGCCTTGTCGGTGCAGGCCGGCCGTCTGTCAAGGGCGCCGGGGCGGCGCCCGGCGCAGGTCCGCCGAGCGGCGTGACGCGCTACGGAAGCCGCTGCAGGAAGCCGGTCAGGTCGTCGGTGACGTGGTCGACATGGTCGGCGTCGTGGCCTTCCAGCTCCCAGTACTCGCGGACCACCTCGCGGGTCTTCTCCGGCACCACCAGCACCGTGACCATGCCGAGCCGGTGAGGCACCGCGAGGTTGCGGGCCAGATCCTCGAACAGCGCGGCCTTGGTCGGGTCGACGCCGTGGCGCGCCAGGAACTTGTCGTAGACCTCGGGAAACGGCTTCGGCGACAGCTCGCCGGCGACGATGTCGAACACGTCCTCGAAGCAGTGGTCGATCTCGAGCTTGGCCAGCACGGCGGCGGCGTGGCGGCGGGTGCCGTTGGTGAGGATCAGCTTTCGCCCCGGCAGGCGCTCGATCGCGGCGCCCAGCGCCGGGTTGGGCTCCAGCGGCGAATGGTCGATCTCGTGCACATAGGCGAGGAAGTCGTCCGCCTTCATGCCGTGCTCGATCATCAACCCGCGCATGCTGGTGCCGAAGCGCTTGTAGTAGTCCTTCTGCACCCGGAACGCCTCGTCGTGGGTGACGGCGAGGAAGTTCGCGATGTAGTCGCGGATGCGCACGTCGACCTGCTGCCACAGGTTGAGGTGATGAGGATAGAGCGTGTTGTCGAGGTCGAACACCCAGGTCTCGACATGGTCGAAGGATCGGGGCGCGACGGCGGGGGCTTGCGGCTCGGTGGCGGACATGGCCCCGTGTTTAGCCCGATCGCAGCAAGGCGTCACGCCTCACGCGCCGGACCCGCGGCGCTCACTCGCGGAACCGGACCGTGGTCGCCGGCTGGGCGGTGAGGTCGATGGTGGCGAAGCCGGTGGCGTCGAGGCCGGCCCCGACGCAGTCCTTGTGGTCGGAGAGCTCGAAGCGCGCCTCGCGGGTGCACAGGGTGATGTCGCCGCCCCAGGAGAGCCGCCCGGTGCCGGTGCCGCCCCGCACCGGCTGGCCGTCGCGGTCGACCGCCTCGCCGAAGCTGTAGAGCCGGCGCGGCTTGCCGTCGAGGTCGGGCCGCAGGCACTTGCCGGGCTCGATTCGGTACCAGCCACGGGCGACGATGCCGCGCCGCTCGTCGGTGCCGACGGCGGCCAGCACGGCGTAGCGCGTGTCGTTGCACCAGGAGAAGCCGGTCGCGGCCGGTTGCTGGACGGTCTCGATCAGCCGGTCGAACAGGTCCGGGGCATCCTTGGCCTGGGGGGCGAGCCCGCGGTCCTTGAGGAACTGGGCGATGGCGGCCTCGGTCTTCGGGCCGGTGACGCCGTCGACCGGGTTGGCGTCGTAGCCGGCCATCACCAGAAGCCGCTGGATGCCGGCGAGACGGGCCTGCTCCTCGGAATACTCGGCCTCCTCGGCGAGCGCCGCCACGAGGCCCGTGACACCGCCCGCGGCACCGCCCTCTTGCGTCTCGGACGGCTTGACGGCGGTGAAGCGGGCGAAGCGCTGCGGCGGCCGGCAGGCGCGTGCCGCCGCGATGACGAAGTCGCCGTCGGCGATGCACAGGTCGGCGTGGCCGCTCTGCGGCTCCGGCGACGGGCCGTAGACCGGCAGGGCGCGGGCGTGGAGGAAGATCCGCTCGGCCTCGACCGTGCCCTGCAGCACCCCCCGACACTGGCCGGGATCGAGCCGGAACCAGCCGCGCGTCGCGGTCGCGCCCTTCTCCTCGAGCCCGAGCGCGGCCTCGACCACGAAGCTGAGGCGGTTGCAGATCGTCAGGTCGGCCCGGGCCGGGCCGGCCGCCAGCGCGGAGAGCGCCAGGACGGCGGCGCCCCTGGCGGTCGCACCCCTGCGTGTCATGGCGCCCCTCCGGCCCGATGATTCGATCTCGGAAGAAGGGATGAATCGCCGGCGTCGCGAGGGCAAGGGCCCGCGTTCGGCCGTCGATCGACGGCGACCGCAGCATCCTGGGCTCACCCCCCTCCCCATCCCTCCCCCAACCCAAGTCGGGCCTGCCCGACTTGGGCAGGATGATGCGCACCCCGGCGAGCCCGGGGTGCGTGGGGGAGGGAGCCGGTTGAGGCAAGCGCAAGACGACGCTCGGGTCGACAGCCGATTGAGAGAGCTCGCGGCTCTTGCGTTCCCTCCCCCCTTGTGGGGGAGGGACAGGGAGGGGGTGAGCCCCGCCCTCGAGCCTGTGTTTCGATCAGCAGCGGATTCCGCTCAATGCACCGCGGCGTGGCGCTCGGCCGGCGCGGCGGGCGGCACGACCGTGGCGTCCAGCTCGGCGATGCGGCGGTCGATCGCCGCGACGGCGTGGCGCGAGAACGGGCCGAGATGCAGGTAGAACGCCATCAGGAGCACGATGTAGCGCAGCGCCCCGGGGTTCGACTTCGCCACCTCGACAAAGACCTTCCAGAACGGCTCGCGCGCCTCCGGCACGGCGCGGATGATCTGGTGCACGGCCTCGATGCCGCCGAGCCGCTTGCGCGGATCGCCGTCGGGCAATTCGCGCGGGCGTCCCGAGCGGTCCATCATCGATGCGAGCCGGGACAGCCGGCCCGCATAGGCGACCGGATCGAACACGGTCTGCAGGATGGTGCGGTAGTCGACCAGAATGTCACGCAGTGGCCGGAGCGTGTCGAAGTTGCAGCCGAGCGTGCACTGGTCGCCGCCGGTCTCGACATGCATCACGTCGTGGCCCGGATGCAGCCGGCCCTCCTTCTCCAGGCGCCGCGTGAGCTGAGTGCCGGGCAGCGCGTAGAGAAGCCCGACCATGCAGACGGGAATCGCCGTCTCCTCGATGAAGTCCGTCATCGAATCGGCGATCGACACCTTCTCGGTGTCGAAGCCGACGATGAAGCCGGCCGTCACGAACATGCCGTAGCCGTAGATCTTGTGGATGCACTCGGCGATGTTGCGCTTGGTGTTCTGCTTCTTGCGCATCTGCACCAGCGTCTCGGGATCCGGGCTCTCGATGCCGACGAAGACGGCGAAGAAGTTCGCGTCCTTCATGGCCTGCATCATCTCGTCGTCGTCGGCGAGATTGATCGACGCCTCGGTCGAGAACTCGAACGGGAAGCCGCGCTCCCGCTGCGAGGCGGTGAGGCGCGGCATCAGGGTGCGGATGTTCTTCTTGTTGCCGATGAAGTTGTCGTCGACGAAGTCGACATGGCCGCGCCAGCCGGCGTCGTGCAGCGCTTGCAGCTCGGCGAGAATCTGATCGTTCGTCTTGGTCCGCGGCACCCGCCCGTAGAGCTCGATGATGTCGCAGAACTCGCAGGTGAACGGGCAGCCGCGGGCGTACTGGACGCCGATGTAGAGGTAGTGATCGAGCTTCAGGAGATCCCAGCGCGGCAGCGGCGTCTTGGTGATGTCGGCCTGGTATTTCTCGGCCGTGAACACGCCCTTGCGCTCGCCGCGCTCCCACGCCGCGATGAAGGCGTCGATGACCAGCTCGGCCTCGCCGATCACCTGGAAGTCGGCCTTCGCGTAGAGATGCGGGCTCGACGACACGTCGGGACCGCCGACGCAGACCGGCTTGCCGTGCCGGTGCGCGACGTCGATCAGATGGAGGAAGTCCGGCTGCTGGTTGAGCATGCCGCCGATCATCACCAGATCGGCCCAGGCGATGTCGCCGTCCGCGAGCGTCTCGGTGTTGCGGTTGACGAGCCGCACCTCCCAGTGGGGCGGCAGCATCGCGGCGACCGTGATCAGCCCGAGCGGCGCCGCCGGATACCGGGCGCCGACCAGCTCACAAGCCGCCTTGTAGTGCCAGAACGAGTTCGCGATGAACTCGGGATAGATCATCAGGACGCGGGTGGAGCGCGCAGTCACGTCGGACCTCTCCGTGGCGGGCAGCAGCAACATCCGGAAACGTTGCGGCACCTTGCACGGATCGATCCGCACACTCAAGCGTCGAAGCCACCGCCCCGCCGGATTGGTCGCGGCGCGCGGCGAATGGGTTCGGACGACGGCGAATTTCCGGCTGTGACGGGACGCCGCGGTAGCATGGCACGCCGTCAATCGGCGCACGGCGGAGCGCGGGATCGGACGCGTCTCGTGGGCAGCGACTCGCGACTGAGCTGACCGTCCCCGCTTCCGCGGGGACGAGCAAAGGATGGGTCAAGGTGGACGAGCGACTAGTCCATCCAGGTGAGGCCGGACGATATCGGCCTCGAACTCACCGGTGGATCAGCGTACCGGCGCCGTGGTCGGTCAACAGTTCGAGCAGCACCGCATGCTCGACCTTGCCGTCGAGGATGACGACACCCTCGACGCCAGCTTCCAGCGCGTAGATGCAGGTCTCGACCTTCGGGATCATGCCGCCCGAGATGGTGCCGTCGGCGATCAGGCGGCGGGCGTCGTCGATCGACAGCTCCTTGATGAGCTGTTTCGACTTGTCGAGCACGCCTGGCACGTCGGTGAGCAGCAACAGGCGCTTGGCCTTCAGCGCACCCGCGACCGCGCCGGCGAACGTGTCGGCGTTGACGTTGTAGGTGCCGCCCCCGGCCGCGGTGGCGACCGGCGCCAGCACCGGGATGAGCTGCTTGCCGAGGATCTCGTCGAGCACCGTGGTGTCGACCTGGTCGGGCTCGCCGACGAAGCCGAGATCGACGATCTGCTCGATCGCCGAGCCGGGATCGACCACGGTGCGGCTGACCTTGCGGGCCGTCACCATGTTGCCGTCCTTGCCGCACAGGCCGACCGCCTTGCCGCCCGCCTCGTTGATGTAGCCGACGATCTGCTTGTTGATCGAGCCGGCGAGCACCATCTCGACGACCTCGATGGTCGCCGCGTCGGTGATCCGCAGCCCCGCCGCGAACTCCGACTTGATGCCGAGGCGCTTCAACATCTCGCCGATCTGCGGGCCACCGCCGTGCACCACCACCGGATTGATGGCGGTCTGCTCGAGCAGCACGATGTCGCGAGCGAAGCTCTTGGCGCCGGCCTCCTCGCCCATGGCGTGGCCGCCGTACTTCACCACGACGATCTCCTCGTCGTAGCGCTGCATGTGCGGCAGCGCCTCGATCAGCACGCGGGCGATGTCGTGAGGCGACACGGTCATGGCGGATCCTCGGGGCAGGCGAAACGGACGCGCGGCCGGACCGGCGCGCCGGCCGGGTTTTACCGGGCCGCGGGCCTGTCGAAAAGCCCGGATTCGGCGCAGCCGGACCGCGCCGGACGCCTCAGCCGCGCACCATCCGCACGGCGGCGGCGACCGCCAGCGTCAGCCAGCTCAGGATCAGGAGGCTGCCGCCGGTCGGCGCCGCCATCGGGAACAGGCGGTTGCCGACGAAGGCGCGCAGCGTGATGTCGCCGGCGAAGAACACGGTGCCGAGCACGAAGCCGATCAGCGCGGCGAGCGCCAGCGGCCTGAAGGTCAGACCGGCCGCGACCGCGGCGGTGCCGCCGAGCAGCGCGGCGGCGTGGACCATCAGGATCTGGGCGGCGCTGTCGAGCCCGGCGCCGGGCGCCGCATGCGCCGCCGCCGCCGCGAGCGCCACCCCGGCCGCGCCCATCACGCCGGCGACGAGGACGAAGAACTGGAGGGTCATGAAGGGCTCCACTGAAAGGCACGCGTCGGTCGTTTCCGGCTCGGCGGCGCAGCCGTCGAGACCTGGAATCCAGCCCCGTCCGGGGCGCCTTCCTTATGGCTGGATTCCGGGTTCGCCGCTACGCGGCGCCCCGGAAAGACGCGCCCCTCGCCGCCTCCCTCACCGCGCCTCGCTCATCAGCCGGGCGACGGCGGCGCGCATCTCGCCGATGCCGGCGCCGGTGCGCGAGGCGGTGACGAGGATGCCCGGATAGGCGGCGGTGCGCGTCTTCAGCGCCGCCTCGGTCGCGGCCGTGACGGCGGCGAGCTCGGCGGGCTTGGGCTGGTCGGCCTTGGTGAGCACCACCTGGTAGCTGACCGCGCTTTCGTCCAGGAGATCGAGCACCGGCGCGTCGGTGTCCTTCAGGCCGTGGCGGGCGTCGATCAGCACATAGACACGGGCGAGGTTTTGGCGGCCGCGCAGATAGGCGCGGATCAGCTCGGTCCAGGCGGCGACCTTGGCCTTGGGGGCCGCGGCATAGCCGTAGCCCGGCATGTCGACGAGGCGGAGCCGCTCGCCCGCCGTGAAGAAGATCAGCTCCTGGGTCCGGCCCGGCGTCTGCGACGTGCGGGCGAGGCCCTCGCGGCCCGTGAGCGCATTGACGAGGCTCGATTTACCGACGTTGGAGCGCCCCGCGAAGGCGATCTCGACGCCGAACATTTTCGGCAGCGCCCCCATGGTCGCGGCCGCCGCCATGAACTGCCAGTCGACGGCGAAGAGTTTTCGCCCGGCCGACATCTCGGCGGGCGTGAACGGGGCGGGCACGACGGGGGCGATCGGTGAGTCGGACATGATGACATCTCGGCTCGGCTGGTCGTCGTCTCCCGGGCGCGGCGCAGCACGCAGCGAAGCGGAGTGGGGCGCCGCCGACCCGGACCCCATCGGCGCCGGCCTTGAAGCACTGGACCCCGGCTCGACGCTGCCCCGGCCTGGCGGGCCGGCACAGCGCGTCGGCGGCACGAAGCAGGGGAGCGCGGCGGCCGCGCCCTACTCGGCCTTCCGTTTCGGGATCAGGCCCTTGAGGTTGTCGAACAGCTCGATCTTGGCGCCGTTCTTGCGCATGATCACGGCCTGCTGGATCACCGAGAGCGTGTTGTTCCACGCCCAGTAGATCACGAGACCGGCCGAGAAGCTGGCCAGCATGAAGGTGAAGATGATCGGCATCCAGTCGAAGATCATCTTCTGGGTCGGATCCGGCGGCGCCGGGTTGAGCTTCATCTGCACCCACATGGTCACGCCCATGATGAGCGGCCAGGCGCCGAGATGGAGGAACGAGCCGATCACCGGAACGACGGTCGGGTCGAACGGCAGGAGCCCGAACAGGTTGAAGACCGTGGTCGGATCCGGCGCCGAGAGGTCGTGGATCCAGCCGAAGAACGGCGCGTGGCGCATCTCGATGGTGACGAACAGCACCTTGTAGAGCGAGAAGAACACCGGGATCTGGATCAGCACCGGCCAGCAGCCGGCGATGGGGTTGATCTTCTCCCGCTTGTAGAGCTCCATCAGCTCCTGCTGCTGCTTGACCTTGTCGTCCGGATAGCGCTCGCGCAGCGCCTGCATCTGCGGCTGCACGGCCTTCATCTTCGCCATCGAGGCGTAGGACTTGTTGGCCAGCGGGAAAAACAGGATCTTGATCAGCACCGTCACCAGCAGGATGGCGACGCCGAAATTGTGGGTCCACTGGAACAGGAAGTCGATGGTCCAGAACATCGGCTTGGTGATGAAGTAGAACCAGCCCCAGTCGATCAGGAGCTCGAAGCGGTTGAGCTTGAGCGTCGTGTCGTAGTTGTCGACCGTGCCGACCTCCTTGGCGCCGGCGAACAACCGGCCCATGGCGGTGGCGGTCTGGCCCGGCTGCACCGTGACGGGATCGAGCAGATAGTCGGTCTGGAAGCTGCGGACGTTGCCGACCTGGGCGGAGGAGAACTTGGCGTTCAGGCTCGCCGCCGGATCGGGCAGCAGGGTCGCGGCCCAATACTTGTCGGTGATGCCGAGCCACGCATTGGTGACCTTGAAGGGCATCACCTTCTTGTCCTCGATCGCCTTGTAGGTGATCTCCTGCAGGCCCTGGTCGCCGAGCACGCCGATCAGGCCCTCGTGCAGGATGTAGTAGCCGAGGGTCTGCGGCGTCCCGTGGCGCGACACGAGCCCGTAGGGATACAGCGTCACCGGCGCCGTGCCGCTGTTCACCACGTCGTCCTTCACGGTGAACAGGAACTTGTCGTCGACCGTGACGGTGCGGCGGAACTGCAGGCCCTCGCCGTTGTCCCACACCAGCGTCACGGGCTTGGCCGGGGTGAGGGCGCCGGCACCCTCCTGGGTCCACACCGTGTCGGGGCCGGGCAGCTTCACGGCGGTGCCGGCGCCGCCGACCCAGCCGAACTCGGCATAGAAGGGATGCGGCGTCCCGGACGGCGACAACAGCACGATGGCGGGCGACTTCGGGTCGACGGTCTCGCGGAAGCGGACCAGTGCGACGTCGTCGATGCGGGCGCCCTTGAGGGCGATCGAGCCCCGGATGTTGGGCGTCTCGACCTGGACGCGCGGGCCGGCGGCGAGGACCGCCTCGCGCGACCGCTCGGTCGTGACCGGCTGGCCTGGCACCGGCGGCGCGCCGGCCCCCGGGGTCGGCGCCGCGCCCGGCTGCGGCGGGGCACCGGGCTGCACGGCCGGCTGGCCGGGCGACGCCGGCTGGCTCTGCTGGGCCTGCTGCTGCGCCTGCTGGGCCTTTCGCTGCTGCTCCAGCTGCGGCATGCCGAAGAAGAATTGCCAGGCGATCAGCACGACCGCCGACAGGGCGATGGCCAGGAGGACGTTCTTCTGCTCGTTCATGAGGACGCTCGGGCGGTCGGCCGCGGCTCGGGTTCAGGGCCCTGCGCACCGGAGGGCGCAGGAGGCTCGGGCTCGCGCACGGGCCGGTGGACGCGCGTCACGGCACCGAGGAAGTCGGCGACGCAGCGGTCGAACGGCCGGTCCAGGGCGGCGCGCCGGCCGACGATCACGTAGTCGCTGCCGTCCCGGAGTCGACCCGCGGCCGAAAGCCGCACGACCTCGCGGAGACGGCGGCGCACCCGGTTGCGCTCGACCGCGGTGCCGACCTTCTTGGTCACCGTGAAGCCGACCCGCGGCGGGCCCCGGTCACCGCGCTCGCGCGCCTGCAGGACGAAGGCCGGCGTGGGCGCCTTCGCGCCCTTGGCGGCCGCGAGAAAATCGGCACGCTGCCGCAACCGCTGCATCGACGCGACGCCCGGCCGGCAGCGGCGGGATCACGCGCTGAGCCGCTTGCGGCCGCGGGCCCGACGGGCGTTGAGCACCTTGCGTCCACCGACGGTCGCCATCCGGGCACGAAAGCCGTGGCGGCGCTTGCGCACCAGTTTGCTCGGCTGATAGGTCCGCTTCACGGTCTTCTACTCCGCTTTTTCGTGTCGGCCGGACATTGCTGTCGCCGGCGCCTGGTCGGCACGTGTCGCAGATCGTCGCTTTTCGGGGATCGGCGCGGCCGAAAATTCAGGGCCGGCTTATACGGGAGCCCCCTGCCCCCGTCAATGCGAGGGAAAAACCCGTCGGTGAGGCTCCGACGCGGCATTTCGGGCGCCCGCACCGCGTCGCCGCACTCCGGCACCGGCGGCCGGCGCGGGCCGCACCCCGCCCACCCGCGCCGCCCCCTCTGCGCCGCCCCCTCTGCGCCGCCTGCATCTGCCGCCTGCCCGTGCCGCCTGCCGCGCGTCGGACAGCCGCCCCTGTCGAGTCCGCCGGCGCGGACCGTCTCCATGGCGAAACGGTAAGAATCCCACGGCGGTAAAGACACGCGGCGGCCGCATTTTCGGTGCAGAGGTTCGGGTCTGGAACGGACGAGCCCGCGGGGCTCGCGGAGTGGTCGACCGGGCGCGTCGGTTGGGCTGATGGACGCTGAAATTCCCCCGAACCTCGCGGCCGGCGCGCCGAGCGCCGGACCGTCGTCCGGCGGTGCGACCGCGGCCGGTCCGGCGACCGCCCCTGCAGGGGCGTCCGGCACGGCTGCGCCCGGCGCCCTGTTCGCCTCGGCCCGGGGCATCGTGCGGCCGCGCTTCGGCCTCTCCGGGCAGCTCCTGGTGCTCACCCTCCTGTTCGTGATGGTGGCCGAGGTGCTGATCTATGTGCCCTCGATCGCCAATTTCCGGCTGAGCTATCTCAGCGACCGCCTCGCCGCCGCCCACACGGCCGCGCTGGTGCTCGACGCCGCCCCACGCGGCATGGTGCCCGAGAGCCTCGGCCGCCAGCTCCTCGACAGCATCGGGGCGCGCGCCGTCGCCATGAAGATGGGGCGCGAGCGCCGCCTGCTCGCCACCACGGATCTGCCGGCCGCCGTGAGCCAGGACGTCGACGTCCGCCGGGACGGCGCCCTCGACGCCATCCTGGACGCCTTCGAGACCCTCGTGGTGTTGCGCGACACCGACCTGATCCGCGCGGTCGGCCCCGCCCCGGTGGGCGGCGAGTTCGTCGAGATCGTCGTCGAGGCGGGTCCGCTCAAGCAGGCGATGTGGCGCTACTCGCGCAACGTGCTGCTCTTGTCGCTGGTCATCTCCGCCATCACGGCGGCGCTGGTCTATCTGACCCTGCACGTGCTGTTCGTGCGGCCGCTCCATCGCATCACGGCCAACATGGCGGCGTTCCGGGCCAACCCGGAGAACCCCTCGCGCATCGCCCGGCACTCCACCCGCGAGGACGAGCTCGGCATCGCCGAGCGCGAGCTCGCCGCCATGCAGACCGACCTCGCCTCGATGCTGCAGGAACGCTACCGCCTCGCCGCGCTCGGCCTCGCCGTCTCGAAGATCAACCACGACCTGCGCAATCTCCTCAACTCGGCGCAGCTCATCTCGGATCGCCTCGGCAGCATCGCCGACCCGCAGGTGCAGCGCTTCGCGCCGAAACTGATGCTGGCGCTCGAACGGGCCATCGCGTTCTGCGAGACGACGCTCGCCTATGGCCGCGCCCAGGAGCCCCCGCCCGACCGCAAGCCGGTGGCGGTCGAGACGCTGGTCGAGGAGGTGCGCGAGTCGCTCGGCCTCGCCGGCGACGGCCCGATCGGCTGGGTGACGGCGATCGAGCGCGGCCTGACGCTGGACGCCGACTACGAGCAGATGCTGCGGGTGCTGGTGAACCTGGTGCGCAACGCCGTCCAGGCGCTGGAGAGCCGCGCCCCCAACGATCCCGGGCGCGACCAGATCAGGATCAGCGGCCGCCGCGAGGGCACGGTCGCGGTGCTGGAGGTCTCCGACACCGGCCCGGGCCTGACGACCCGCGCCCGCGAGCACCTGTTCGAGGCGTTCCGCGGCTCGACCCGCGCGGGCGGCACCGGGCTCGGGCTCGCCATCGCGGCCGAGCTGGTGCGGCTGCACGGCGGCGAGATCGGTCTCGTCGAGGGCACGCTCGGCGCCACCTTCCGGATCGCGATTCCCGATCGCCCGGTCGACCTCATGGACCGCCGCGACCAGCGGGCGCGCGCCTGACCGGCCCGACAGGGCCGATGCTCCGGCTCGGGCCGGGTCGCGGTCGGGCCGAGGGCCGGCCCGGCTCCGACGAACGGCGCCGGCTCGCGTTCGCCATGCACGCGGCGCCGTCGCGATCCCGTCACAGGTGGCTTGCCAAGCCGGCGGCGACTCGCTAGCTATGCGTCGCCGCGCCCCGGCGTCCCCTGGACGCCCGTGGGCGGTCCGGCCACGCGCCCGTAGCTCAGCTGGATAGAGCACCAGACTACGAATCTGGGGGTCGGACGTTCGAATCGTTCCGGGCGCGCCATTCACTTTCGTCGCCATGCTTCGACCCTCGGCTCGACCCGCCGCCCTTCGGCGCCGCGGGGCCAGGGTGCATCGTCGGCGGGATCCGCGCCGCGCGTGCTTGCCACCCCGACGGGGCGTGCTAGATGCTGCCCGGGCCCGCGGGCGGTGACGGCCGTCAGGGCGTCTCGGCCACTTCGCTGCGCGAGCAACGCCGCGCGAGCCCCCGCCCCGTGAGCCCCGCCCCGTGAGCCCCGCCATGTCGATCGACCACTACCTCGAACTGTCCGGGCGCGTGCTCGTCGAGAGTGCCCGTCATCCGGGTTGCCGGCGGGCGGATGCGGCCGTGGCGGCGATCGCGGCGGCGCTGTCGGCCGGCCTGCCGCTCCTGGTGTGCGGCAACGGCGGCTCGGCGTCGGACGCCATGCACATCACGGGCGAGCTGGTCGGCCGCTTCCTGAAGGAGCGCCGCGCGCTCAACTGCATCTGCCTCGCGTCGAACACGGCCGTGCTCACCGCCTGGTCGAACGACTACACGTTCGAGACGGTGTTCGCGCGCCAGGTCGAGGCCTATGCGAAGCCGGGCGGCGTCGTCCTCGGCATTTCCACGTCGGGCAACTCGAAGAACGTGATGCGCGCCTTCGAGGCGGCCCACACGCACGGGATGACGACCGTCGCGCTCACCGGCGAGGGCGGCGGCGCGCTCGCGGCGCTCGCCGACATCCTGATCGACGTGCCGTCGCGCGTCACCCCGCAGATCCAGCAGGTGCATCTCTGCCTGTATCACTACATCTGCGAGCAGGTGGAGGCGCGGCTGGTCGCCGACGGCAAGGCGTAGCTCAGCCGGCCCGGCCTGCCCCGTCGGGCCAGCCGGAGGCGACGAGCGCGTCGAGCGCGCTCGGCATGTCGGCGGCGACCGTGAACGCGGTGCGCCCGGATCCGGGCAGCCGCCCGAGCTTGGCCTCCTCGTCGCGCCCGTGGCCGGTGCGCACCAGCACGGCCCGCGCGAGGCCCGCCGCCGCGCCCGCCGCCAGATCCGACACCTTGTCGCCGATCACGGCGGAGGCGGGCAGATCGATGGCGAGCATCTCGGCCGCGGCCAGGATCATGCCCGGATTGGGCTTGCGCCACGGGTGCTCGGCGACCCGATAGGGCGCGGTCCCGACGTCGTGGAAGGCGCACGCGAGGACGAGATCGATCCGCGCGCCGGCGGCCGCCAGGCGGCCGATCATCGCGCGCTGAACCGCCTCGAACTCGCGCCATCCGTAGTAGCCGCGGGCGATGCCGGCCTGGTTGGTGACCAGCACCACGGGCAGGCCCAGCGCGTTGCAGCGGGCGATCGCGGGCGCCACGCCGTCGAGCACCCGCACCTTCGCCGGATCCGACAGGTAGTGGGCCTCCTCGACGACGACGCCGTCCCGATCGAGGAACAAGGCCGGGCGGCCGGGCGGGAGCTCGGCGGTGAGCCGCTCCACCCAGCACCCGACGCCGTCATGGAGGCGCGGATCCGGCGACTGATCGGACATCTGCACGCGGTTGTCCCGGCTCGTCGGCGCGACGTGATCGCGACCGCCACGATGGCGCGGCGCGGCGCGGCGCTGCGCTGCGCTGCGACCAAAGCGGACCCGACCGGTCGAGTCAAATGCCCGCTCGCCGCCGCGCGGCGCCGCCGTCCGAGCGGCCGCTCCCGCCCGGGGCGGGGCGTGCGATCGGTGCCGAGGGGGGGTGTCGTCAAACGATCACCGAGCCGGGACAGAAACGCTGGACGGGTCACCGTGCGCCCCGTAAGAAGGCCCCGCAACGAGCGTCACGCCGAGGCAAATCGGCGGCAGAGGACACCTAATGAAGCGTGCGTTGATCACCGGCATCACCGGCCAGGACGGAGCGTATCTGTCGCAGTTCCTGCTCGACAAGGGATACGCCGTCTACGGCGTCGTGCGCCGCAGCAGCGCCTCCGACGTGATGGACGAGAAGCTGCGCTGGCTGGGTGTCGCCGACCGGATCACCATGCTGGACGGCAACCTCACCGACCTGTCGTCGCTGCTGCGGGTGATGCGGGACGTGAAGCCGGACGAGGTCTACAATCTCGGCGCCCAGTCGTTCGTGAAGTCGTCCTGGAACCAGCCGCTGCTCACCGGCAACGTCACCGGCGTCGGCGCCGCGAACGTCCTCGAGGCGGTGCGCCTCGAGGCCCCGCAGGCGCGCTTCTACCAAGCCTCGTCCTCGGAGATGTACGGCCTCGTCCAGGAGCCGATCCAGTCCGAGACGACGCCGTTCTATCCGCGCTCGCCCTATGCGGCCGCCAAGCTCTACGCCCACTGGATGACGGTGAACTATCGCGAGAGCTTCGGCCTGCACGCCTCGAGCGGCATCCTGTTCAATCACGAGTCGCCGCTGCGCGGCATCGAGTTCGTCACCCGCAAGATCACCGACGGCGTCGCCCGCATCAAGCTCGGGATGCAGACGCAGCTCGCGCTCGGCAATCTCGACGCCAAGCGCGACTGGGGCCACGCGCGCGACTACGTCAAGGCGATGTGGCTGATGCTGCAGCAGGACGCGCCGGGCGACTATGTCGTCGCGACCGGACGCACCACGTCGGTGCGCGACTTCTGCCGGCTCGCCTTCTCGCATGTCGGCCTCGCCATGGAGAATCACGTCGTCACCGATCCGCGCTTCCTGCGGCCGGCCGAGGTGGACCTCCTGCTCGGCAACCCGGCCAAGGCGAAGGAGCAGCTCGGCTGGACGGCGGAGACCAGCCTCGAAGCGCTGGTCGCCGAGATGGTCGAGGCCGACCTCGCGCGCCTCACCCGCCGCTGACCGTCCTGCGAAAAGCGTCGCGCCGCCCTCACAGCGGCGCGACGAGCCGTTCCAGATAGGTGCCGTAGGCGGTCTTGCTGAAGCGTGCGGCGAGCCGCCTCACGTCGTCGGCGCCGATGAAGCCCTGCAGATAGGCGACCTCCTCGAGGCAGCCGACCAGGAGACCTTGACGGGCCTGGATCGAGCGGACGAACTCGGAGGCTTCGAGCAGCGCGTCGTGCGTGCCGGTGTCGAGCCAGGCGTAGCCGCGGCCGAGCTTCACCACCTCGAGCGCGCCCATCTCGAGATAACAGCGGTTGACGTCGGTGATCTCCAATTCGCCGCGCGCCGACGGCTTCAGGTCGGCGGCGATGTCGAGCACGCGGTTGTCGTAGAAATAGAGCCCGGTGACGGCCCAGGGCGACCGGAACGTCGTCGGCTTCTCGATCAGCTCCACGGGCTTGCCCGCCTGGTCGAAGACGACGACGCCGTACTGGCTCGGATCGCGCACGTAGTAGCCGAACACGGTCGCGCCGGCGTCGGACCGCGCCGCGCGCGCCAGCTCGGCCGACAGGCCGTGGCCGTAGAAGATGTTGTCGCCGAGGATCAGGCAGACCTTGTCGCCGCCGACGAAGTCGCGGCCGAGCACGAAGGCGTGGGCGAGGCCGATCGGCTTGTCCTGCACGACGTAGTCGATGCGGATGCCCCAGGCCGAGCCGTCGCCGAGCAGGTGCTCGTAGAAGCCGAGATGCTCGGGAGTCGAGATGAGCAGAATCTCGCGGATGCCGGCCAGCATCAGCACCGACAGCGGATAGTAGATCATCGGCTTGTCGTAGACCGGCAGGAGCTGCTTGTTGACGGCGAGCGTCGCCGGGTAGAGCCGCGTGCCGCTGCCGCCGGCCAGGATGATGCCCTTCATGATCCGAAAACCTCTTCGGGCAGCCGGTCGAGGACCGCGGCGAGGGCCGCGCGCCAGTCGGGCTGCGCCATCTGATAACGTGCGATGGTCGAGGTGGAGTCGAGCCGCGAGTCGGCCGGCCGCCGCGCCGGGGTCGGATAGTCGGCCGTCGCGATGGCGACGACCTCGGGCGTCTTCGCGAGCCGCGGCCCTGCGATCTCGAAGATCGCGCGCGCAAAGCCGCACCAGGTGGTCTCGCCCGCATCGGTGAAGTGGAACGTGCCGCCGTGGTCGTCCGGGTCGTTCACGAGCCGGGCCGCGATCGCGAGGCTGGCAGCCGCGAGATCGGCCGACGACGTGGGCGTGCCGCGCTGGTCGTCGACGACGCGCAGCACGTCGCGCTCGCGGCCGAGCCGCAGCATGGTCTTCATGAAGTTGCCGCCGAACGGGCCGTAGACCCAGGCGGTGCGCAAAATCACGGTTCGCGCCGAAGAGGCACGAACGGCCTGCTCGCCCGCCTCCTTGCTGGCCCCGTAGACTCCGAGCGGAGCGACCGGATCGGTCGGGAGATAGGGCGCGCCCTTGGTGCCGTCGAACACGTAGTCGGTCGAGACATGGACGAGCGGGACGCCCTTGGCGGCGGCCGCGGCGGCGAGCCGGCCCGGCGCCTCGGCGTTGAGCACGACGGCGAGATCGCGCTCGCTCTCGGCCTTGTCGACGGCCGTGTAGGCGGCGGCGTTGACGATCACGTCGACATCCTGCGCGGCGACATATGCCGCGATCGTCTCCGGCTGCGCGAGATCGAGGTCGCGGCGCGTCGGCGCGGCGATGCTCAGATCCGGACCGGCGTGGAGCATGATCTCGCGGCCGAGCTGGCCGGTGCCGCCGAGGAGCAGGAGTCTCATGACGCGACCATGTCAGCGCATCGCGGCGAGGCCGCGCCGCGCCGCCGCGTCCTCGATCGTCAACAGCGGCTCCCACCAGGCACGGTTGTCGAGATACCACTGCA
The DNA here is from genome assembly GCF_042682915.1 of Rhodoplanes azumiensis. Lineage (NCBI taxonomy): Bacteria > Pseudomonadati > Pseudomonadota > Alphaproteobacteria > Hyphomicrobiales > Nitrobacteraceae > Rhodoplanes > Rhodoplanes azumiensis. The sequence continues at coordinate 113,792 of NZ_JBHUIW010000004.1, forward strand.
CGGTGCGGCGCAGTCCCGTCTCGAACGACTCCTTCGGCCGCCAGCCGAGCTCGCGTTCGAGCTTGGAGAAATCGATGGCGTAGCGGAAGTCGTGGCCCGGCCGGTCGCGCACGAAGGTGATCAGATCGCGATGCGGCCCCTTCGCACGCGGCGCGAGATCATCGAGCACGGCGCAGAGTGTCGTCACCACGTCGATGTTGCGCCGCTCCGCGTCGCCGCCGACATTGTAGGTCTCGCCGACCCGCCCCTGCGCCAGGATCAGGGCCAGCGCGCGCGCATGATCCTCGACGAACAGCCAGTCGCGGACGTTCTCGCCCTCGCCGTAGACCGGCATCGGCTCGGAGGCGAGCCCCTTGATCAGGTTGAGCGGGATCAGCTTCTCGGGGAACTGGCGCGGCCCGTAGTTGTTCGAGCAGTTGCTGATCAGGACGGGCAGCCCGTAGGTGTGCCCCCAGGCGCTGACCAGATGGTCTGACGCCGCCTTGGAGGCCGAGTAGGGCGAGCGCGGATCGTAGGGCGTCGTCTCGGTGAACGTCCCGGTCTCGCCCAGCGCCCCGAACACCTCGTCGGTCGAGACGTGATGAAACCGGAACGCCTTGGCCCGCTCGGGCGAGAGCCCGCGCCAGTGCCCGAGCGCCGCCTGAAGCAGCGTCGCGGTGCCGACCACGTTGGTGGTGACGAAGTCCATCGGGCCGTCGATCGAGCGGTCGACATGGCTCTCGGCGGCGAGATGCATCACGGCGTCGGGGTCGAAGTCGGAAAACAGCGCCGCCATGCGCGGGGCGTCGCAGACGTCGGCGCGCACGAAGCGATAACCCGGACGGTCGTCGAGCCCGGCGAGTGACGCGAGATTTCCCGCATAAGTGAGCTTGTCGACCACCAGCACGTGCGCGCCGAGATCCTCGACCAGGTGGTGAACCACGGCCGAGCCGATGAAGCCCGCCCCGCCCGTGACCAGGATCCGCCGCCCCGTCAGCATCGTCCCCTCGCTCGCGCCCTGCGCCCGCGCCGCCGCGCACGTTTCTCTGCGCCTCTGGCGCCGGTCGCCGGCACCTTGTAGGCGGCCGGCACGCCGCACTCAAGCGGTCCGGCGGCGGTCCCCGCTGCCGCTCGTCGCCGCGAAGGCGGGGATCCCGGAGCGGCGGGTCGTGGCGCCCCGGGTCTCGGGCTTCGCGCGGGTGCGAGCGGAGTTCGGGTCGACTTCAGTGGAAACCGCTCTAGGATGTCGGGTCCGCGCCGGTCCGGCCGGCCGCGCGAAGCCCGGAAGCCGTCCCTCGACACCCATGCGCGCCCTGCTCTCGCACGACCTCCAGACGCTCCGCATCTTCCTCACGGCCTGCGAGCTGCGCAGCATGAGCAAGGCGTCGGAGCGCCTCAACATCGCGCTCTCGGCGGCGAGCCGCCGCGTCAGCCTGCTGGAGCACGAGGTCGGCACCCAGCTCATCCTGCGCCGCCCGCACGGCATCGAGCCGACGGCGGCCGGCATCACCATGATGAACTACGCCCGCGACGTGCTCCGTCTCGGCGAGAAGCTGCAGGTGAACCTCGAGGAGCACCGGCTGGGCGTGCGCGGCTATGTGCGGATGTGCGCGTCGAGCTCGGTGCTGGTGCATCGCCTCGCCCACGACCTGTCGCGCTTCGTCACGGCCAATCCGGAGATCAAGCTCGATCTCGAGGAGCGGCCGAGCGAGTCGACCATCGACGCGGTGCTGCACAAGCAGTGCGATCTCGGCGTCATCGTGAAGAGCAGCGACGTCGACGGCCTCGCCGTGATCCCCTACGAGGGCGACCAGCTCGCCGTGGCGCTGCGCGGCGACCACCCGCTCGCCGACCGCAAGGCGCTCGCCTTCGCCGACATCCTCGACGAGGATCTGGTCGGGCTGGAGAGCGGCACCGCCGTGCACCGCCTGCTCTCGTTCCGGGCTCGCGAGCTCGGGCGGGTGATGAAAACACGCGTCCAGGTGCGCAGCTTCGAGGTCATGTGCCTGATGATCTCCGAGGGACTCGGCGTCGGCGTGCTGCCCGAGAAGGCCGTCCAACCGCTCGCCGCGGCCATGGGGCTGCGCCTCGTCCGCCTCGCCGAGCCGTGGGCGGCGCGCGAATACGCGATCTGCGTGCTGGCCGGCGAGGAGCCGGCGCCGCCCGCGCGGCGCCTGATCGATTTCCTGACCGACCGCCCGAGCGCACCGCCGAAGCGGACCCGGTTTTCGCCGCGCGGCACCGGGCGGAAGGGGCGCACGGCGGGGCGGTGAGTTGTCGGTGGCCGCGAGGCGCCTCTGGCTCACCCCGTCACCCTGAGGCGCTCGGCCCGTCAGGGGCGAGCCTCGAAGGGCGACGGCCGAGGTGCCGGGGCCGCATCCTTCGAGGCTCGAGCTTCGCCCGAGCGCCTCAGGATGACGGGGACAGCCCCCGCGCCGCCCCCGGTTTCCAATTCCGCGAAACCAGCCTCGGCCGATTTCTGATTCCAACTCGGGCCGCGCTGCCGATACCGTTTCGAGGCGAGGACGATCGATGCCGCTGACCCTGCCGTCGACCACCGATCACGAGGACATCCGCGAGGCCGTGCGCGCGCTTTGCGCCGACTTCCCGGCCGAGTACTGGCGCACGCTCGACGAGACCGCCGCCTATCCGGAAGCCTTCGTCGATGCCCTCACAAAAGCCGGCTGGCTGGCCGCGCTGATCCCCCAAGACTACGGCGGCTCCGGGCTCGGCGTCACCGAGGCGTCGATCATCCTGGAGGAGATCAACCGGGCCGGCGGCAACTCGGGCGCCTGCCACGGCCAGATGTACAACATGTCGACGCTCTTGCGCGCCGGCTCCCCCGAGCAGAAGCAGCGGATCCTGCCGCGCATCGCCACCGGCGAGATCCGCATGCAGTCGATGGCCGTTACCGAGCCGACCACCGGCTCCGACACGACCAAGCTCAAGACCACGGCCGTGAAGCAGGGCGACCGGTACGTCGTCAACGGCCAGAAGGTGTGGACGTCGCGGCTGCAGCACTCGGATCTGATGATCCTGCTCGCCCGCACCACGCCGCTCGACCAGGTGAAGAAGAAGTCGCACGGCCTCTCGGTGTTCCTGGTCGACGTCGCCGAAGCGATGAAGGCCGGCATGACGGTGCGGCCGATCCGCAACATGGTCAATCACGAGACCAACGAGGTGTTCTTCGACGCGCTCGAGATCCCGGCCGAGAACCTGATCGGCCAGGAGGGCGAGGGCTTCCGATACATCCTCGAAGGCCTCAACGCCGAGCGCACCCTGATCGCGGCGGAATGCATCGGCGACGGTCATTGGTTCGTCGACAAGGCGGTCGCCTACGGGCGCGACCGCGTCGTGTTCGGCCGGCCGATCGGCCAAAATCAGGGCATCCAGTTTCCGATCGCCCAGGCGCACATCCACGTCGAAGCGGCGAGCCTGATGCGATTCAAGGCGGCGGCCCTGCACGACGCGGGACAGCCCTGCGGCGCCGAGGCCAACATGGCGAAGCTGTTGGCCGCCAACGCCTCGTGGGAGGCGGCCAACGCCTGCCTGCAGACGCATGGCGGCTTCGGCTTCGCGGCCGAGTACGACGTCGAGCGAAAGTTCCGCGAGACCCGGCTCTATCAGGTGGCGCCGATCTCCTCGAACCTGATCCTCGCCTATGTGGGAGAGCACGTGCTCGGCCTCCCGCGATCCTATTGAGGTGACGATGGGGACGACCCGGAGGTTCGCCGACTGGGAGTCCCGCGACGAGGCGCAGCGCCGCGCCGCTCTCTCGCGCGCCCGAGACGCGGTGGCGACGCGCGGCCGCACGCTGCGGGCCGTCGTCGATCTGATGCCGGCGGAGGACGAAGCGCCGGCGAGCGGGGTGCTCGCCGGGCTGACCTACGCCGCCAAGGACATGATCACGACCGGCGTCCACGCGCCGAGCTGGGGCCGCGCGGCGCCCTGCATCGACGCCGGCGCGCGCGCGAGCGTGCTGCGCCGACTCGACATGGCTGGCGCAACGCTGATCGCCACGGCCGAGATGACCGAGCTCGCCTACGAGCCCTCGGGTCACAACGCGTCCAGGGGCCGCGCGCTCAACCCCTGGAGCTTCGATCATGTCGTCGGCGGCTCGTCGAGCGGATCGGCCGCGCTGGTCGCGGCCGGTTGCTGCGACGTCGCGCTCGGCTCCGACACGGGCGGCTCGGTGCGCATTCCGGCCGCCTGCTGCGGCGTCACGGCGCTCAAGCCGACATTTGGGGCTCTGCCGCTCGACGGGGTGATGCCGCTCGCAGCAAGCCTCGACACGGTCGGGATCTTCGCCCGGAGTGCCGCGACGCTGGCGCATGCGTGGCCCGTGCTGTCGGCCACGCCGCACCACGACGCGGCACTGCCGCGCCGCGCCGTCCTGCTGATCGACACGCTCGCCGACTGCGAGCCGGCCGTCGTGCGGGCCTGCGAGGATGCGGCCGCCGTGCTCGCCGGCCTCGGCGTCGTGATCACGACTGCGGCCGGCTTCCCCGAGGAGGCGGACCGGCAGGCGCTGGTGATCATGCAGGCCGAGGCCGCGCGGACCCATGCCGCGCTGATCGAGGATCCCGGCACCGAGCCGGTGCTGAGAAAGCGCCTCGCCAAGGGTCTCGCCATCGACGACGCTGCGCTGGCCGCCGCGCGGGCGACGCGCGGGCCGCTCGCCGCGGCGTTCCTGCGCGACACGTTGGGCGACGCCGACGTCGCGTTGCTGCCCGTGATGCCGATCGCGACACCGCGCGTCGCCACAGTGACGCCCGGGGATCCGGCCTTCGATCCGAAGCGGCTCTATGCGCTCAGCCGCTTCACCCGCTTCGTCAACGTGCTGGGCCTGCCGGCGCTGGCGCTGCCAGCGGGCTTCGACGACGCCGGCCTGCCGATCGGCCTCCAGATCGTCGGTCGCGCCGGCGCCGAAGCCCGGCTCATCGCGCTCGGTCGGGCCTTCCAGACGCGCACCGCCTGGCACGGCCGCGTGCCGCGCGCGATCGCCGACCAGATCACGATCGACGAGATCACGACGGATGCGATCGCCACGGGCGCGCTGACCACGGGCGCGATCGCCGGAGGATTTGCCGCATGACCAAGTCTCCCTCGTCGGCGCTCGCCGGCTTGCGCATCCTCGATCTCACCCGCGTGCGGGCCGGCCCGACCTGCTGCCGCGTGTTCGCCGATTTCGGCGCCGACGTGATCAAGATCGAGGCGCCGGCCGGCGTCGATCCGAACGAGGGCACCAACGGCGCCCGCAGCGGCGCCGACATGCAGAACCTCCACCGCAACAAGCGCAGCGTCACGCTGAACCTGAAGACGGCGAAGGGTCTCGCGCTGTTCAAGCGCATGGTCGAGACCGCCGACGTGGTGGTCGAGAACTACCGGCCCGACGTCAAGATCCGGCTCGGCATCGCCTACGAGGATCTGAAAGCCGTCAACCCGCGCATCATCCTCGCCTCGATATCGGGCTTCGGCCAGGACGGACCCTATCGGCATCGCCCGGGTTTCGATCAGATCGCGCAAGGCATGGGCGGGCTGATGGGGGTGACGGGCCTGCCCGGCCAGGGGCCCGTGCGGGCCGGGATCGCGGTCGCGGATTCCTCCGCCGGCCTCTACGCGGCGATCGGGATTCTGGTGGCGCTCGCCGAGCGCGCGCGCTCCGGCGAGGGCCAGTGGGTCTGCTGCTCGCTGCTGCAGGCGCAGATCGCCATGATGGACTTCCAGGCGGCCAAGTATCTGGTCGAGGGAACGGTGCCGAAGCAGGCCGGCAACGACCACCCCTACACGACCCCGATGGGCGTGATGAGGACGGCGGACGGCTGGATCAACATCGGTGTCGGCGGCCAGGGCCAGTGGCGCGCTTTTTGCGACGCGATCGGCGAGCCGGCGCTCGCGACCCACCCGGACTACGACTGCCAGGAGAGCCGCCTGCGCAACCGTGATGCGTTGAAGGAGCGGCTCGCCGCGGTGTTCGCTCGCAAGACGTCGCACGACTGGCTGACCCTGCTCGAGGAGGCGAACGTGCCGGCCGGCCCGATCTACGCCATGGACGAGGTGTTCGCCGATCCGCAGGTGCAGCATCTCGGCATCGCCGTGCCGGTGGAGGATCCCGAGCGCGGCACGCTGCGCCTGGTCGGCCAGCCGGTCGCGCTGTCGCGCACCCCGGCGGCGCTCACGACGCTGCTGCCGGCGGCCGGCGCCCACAACGACCAGATCCTGTCCGAGCTCGGGCTCGGCCCGGACGAGATCGAGACGCTCCGCAAGGAACGGGTGATCTGATGAGGATCGCAGAGCCGTCGTTCCACGGCGGCGCGCCAGCGCCTCGGAATGACAGGAAGCGAAGACCGTATCGTGTGAGTCCGACCAGACGCAGCATGCCCACCCCCGTCCCGTGAAGGAGGATGCCGATGCGCCGTAGAGACCTCGCCCTGTTCGTCGTCGCCGCGCTGACGATCGTTTCGCCGCTCGGGCTCGTCGCGCCGGCCGCCGCCGCCGGACCCGAGCCGAAGCCGCTCCCGACACCGGTCGAGCTGACCGTCGGCTATCAGAAGGTCGGTCATCTCGCGCCGATGCTGATGATCGCCGACAGGCTCAAGCCGCTCGGGGTCGATCTGAAGCTCGTCGAGTTCGCCCGCTACGCCGACGCCCGCACGGCCCTGCTCGCCGGCTCGCTCGACGTCGCTTCGGTCGGTCCCGCCGATCTCGCCATCTCGCTCGCGCAAGGCTCGACCGACGTGGTCGGCATCATGGGGGTCGGCTCCTCGCCCAAATACGTGATCGGTCGCACCGGCGTGAAGCTCGACTCCTTCGAGGATCTGAAGGGCAAGAAGATCGCCATCGCGCCGGGATCGGCCGTTTGGTTCCAGTTCGCCGCGACGCTGGTCGAGAAGGGCGTGCCCTACAACAGCTTCCAGGCCGTCAACATCCAGGGTGGCGGCGCCAACTTCAACCAGGCGCTCAAGAAGGGCGAGGTCGACGGGATCGTCACCTGGGAGCCGTTCGAGTCGATCCCGGTGATGGAGGGCTACGGCTTCTTCGCCAAGAACCTCGAATACTCCTCGTCCAAGGCGGTCGGCGCCGAGCTCGGCATGATCATGGCGTCGAAGACGGCGGCGACCAAGAAGCGCGACGCCATGGAACGCTTCGTCTGGGCCTATCTGGACGCCCAGGATCAGCTCAAGAAAGACCCGGCGAAGTTCGCCGAGGCCTACGCCAAGCTCTCCGGCATGCAGCCCGACATCGCCGCCAAGGCCGCGCAGATCATCACGCTCGGCGAGGTCGTGTCGCCGGATCAGATCAAGCGCCAGGCCAAGGCCTTCGCGGATCTCGGCGTGATCCAGAAGGACGTCTCGGGCCAGATCGACGGCGCCTGGGACGGCAGCTTCGTCACCAAGGCGCTCGGCAAGTGATCCGGCCGCCCGTGATCCGTTTGCCCAGCCCCGCGGCTTGACGACGAGACGAGGACGCGCGCTGATGTCGGTCATCATGGAGCCGGCCACGACCCCCGACGCGCGCTCTCCCGCTGCGCCCACTGGCGACGCGCCGAGCGGTGCCCTCGGCACCGCCGGACGCCCCCCGAGCGACGCCGCGAGCGGCCTCGCTTCGGGACGGCCGCGCGGCGCGTCGCTGCGCGGACCCTCGCGCCTCGCCGGGCGCGTGCTGCTCGCCGTCGCGCTGCCCGTGCTCGTCGTCGCCGCCTGGCAGCTCGCCGGCACCGGCGGCTCGCTGTTCGGCGGCGTGCTGCCGACGCCGGACCGCGTGTGGGCGGCCTGGTACACCTGGGCGTTCGGCGCCCAGGGGCTCGGCCTCAATCCCTATTCGGGCACGTGGCTCGACAATCTCCTCTACTCGGCCGAGCGGGTGGCGAAGGGCTTCGGCTGCGCCATCCTGATCGGCGTGCCGGCCGGCATCGCGATCGGCTGGAACCGCATCGCCGCCGGCGCGCTCGATCCGACCATCCAGATCCTCCGCCCCATCCCGATCACGGCCTGGCTGCCGTTCTCGATCGCCGTGTTCGGCATCGGCCCGGGCGGCGCCATCTTCCTGATCGCGCTCGGCGCCTTCTATCCGATCGTGGTCAACACCAGTCAGGGCGCCCGCGACGTCGAGCGCATGCTGATCCGCGCGGCGCTGATGATGGGAGCCGGGCCGTTCACGATCCTGCGCCGCGTCGTGCTGCCGGCCGCGCTGCCCTCGATCTTCACCGGACTGCGCATCGGGCTCGGCATCGGCTGGACCGCCGTGATCGTCGCCGAGATGGTGGCGGTGAAGTCCGGCCTCGGCTACGTGCTGTGGGACGCCTATTACGTCGGCCGCATGGACGTCGTCATCGCCGACATGATCACGATCGGATTGCTCGGTTTTCTCAGCGACAGGCTCGTCCTGCTCGCCGAGCGCTGGGCGCTGACCTGGCGGCGCCTGCAGTCGCACCATTCCTGAGCCCGAACACCGGCACCGCCGAGCGAGATCCCCATGGGCACCGTGCAGTTCCAGAACGTCAGCAAGACCTTTCCGGGCGTGCGCACCGTGCGGGCGCTCGACGACGTGAGTCTCGACATCGGCGAGGGCGACTTCGTCGCGCTCCTCGGGCCGTCCGGCTGCGGCAAGTCGACCCTCTTGAACCTGCTCGCCGGCTTCGACCGGCTCTCCGCCGGCGCGCTGCTGTTCGACGGCCGCCCGGTCACCAAGCCCGGGCCGGACCGCGGCGTCGTCTTCCAGGAGGCGGCGCTGTTCCCGTGGCTCGACGTGTGGAACAACGTGATCTTCGGGCCGAAGGTGCAGGGCGTGCCGAAGTCCGTCTACGAGCCGCGCGCCCGCGAGCTTCTCCACCTCGTCGGGCTCGACGCCTTCGCCGAGGCGCTGCCCGTGCAGCTCTCCGGCGGCATGCGCCAGCGCGTCGGCATCGCCCGCACCCTGGTGATGAACCCGCGCGCGCTGCTGATGGACGAGCCGTTCGGCGCCCTCGACGCGCAGACGCGCCTGTCGATGCAGCAGCTCCTGCTCGACGTGTGGGAGACGCTCGGCACCACGGTGCTGTTCGTCACTCACGACATCGACGAGGCGATCTTCCTGTCCGACCGCGTCTGCGTGATGTCGGCGCGACCCGGCCGTATCGTGCGCACGATCGAAGTCGACCTGCCGCGCCCGCGCTCGATCGCCAGCCTGACCAGCCCCGCCTTCGTCGCCTACAAAGCGGACATTCTGAAAGAGATGAACGTGGTGCACCATTGAGGGAGGCTGGAGCTTACGAGCGGGTTCGGAGTTCGCGGCCTACCCCCCTCCCCACCCCTCCCCCACAAGGGGGGAGGGAGCAGGCTGCGGCTCGCGGCATAGTGCACTCACAGTCCGCATGAGACGTCTGCTTCATAGTGTCGCCAAACCGAGAGGCACCTCGGCTCCTGCATTCCCTCCCCCCTTGTGGGGGAGGGACAGGGAGGGGGGTGAGCCCCAAACTCCGTCCCCGTGATCGCCCGCGACCAAACAACGAAAGCCCCATGTCCAACCCCCGCATTCCCTACCGGCTCTCCTCGGCGCGGCCGCCGCTGCCGCCGCTCGACGGCAAGCGCATCCTGGTCCACCTCGTTGTCAACGTGGAGAACTGGCAGTTCGACCAGCCGATGCCGCGCACCATCGTCACGCCGCCGCACGGCCGCGAGACGGTGCCGGACGTGCCGAACTTCTCCTGGGCCGACTACGGCATGCGGGCCGGGCTGCCGCGCATCCTGAAAGCGTTCGCCGAGCGCGGCCTGCCGGCTTCGACCAGCATCAATGCCGGCGTGATCGACGCCTACCGGCCCGCCGCCGAAGCGATGCGCGACGCCGGCTGGGAGTTCATCGGCCACGGCATGCACCAGAAGGCCACCAATCATGTCGAGGGCGGCGAGGCGGCGCTGGTGCGGGCGAGCCTCGACATGCTGGCCGCCTTCACGGGCATGCGGTCGCGCGGCTGGCTGTCGCCGGGCCTGCGCGAGACCGTCGACACGCCCGACATCCTGAAGGGCGCCGGTCTCGACTATGTCTGCGACTGGGTGGTGGACGACCGCCCGTCCTGGATGACCACCACGGCCGGGCCGCTGATCGCGCTCCCCTACAATCTCGAGATCAACGACTCGATCGTCTACGCGATCGAGCGCCACGCCACCGGCGAGATGGCGGCACGGCTCGCGCACACGCTGAGGCGCTTCGAGACGGAGTGCCGCGAGAACGCCATCGTGCTCGCTCTCGGGCTGCATCCGCACCTGATCGCGGTGCCGCACCGCATCCACGAGCTCGACCGCATGCTCGATCTGCTCATGGCCTCGCCCGAGGTCGGCTTCTTCACCGGCAGCCGGCTGGCCGACTGGTTCGCCTCCGCCGTGCCGGCCGAGGCCGAGCCGGCGGGCGAGACGTCCGGGGCGTGACATGGACCTCGCAGTCGCCGGCAAGTCGGTCCTGATCACCGGCGCATCGCGCGGCATCGGCCGCGCCGTCGCCGAAAGTTTTTTGCGCGAGGGTGCGCGTGTCGTGATCACGGGCCGGGGTGCCGCCCAGCTCGACGCCACGGCCGGAGAGCTGGCCGTGCTCGGTGACGTGGACATCTTCGCGGGCGATCTCGCCCAGGCGAGCGAGCGCGAGAGACTGTTCGAGGCGCATCCAAACATCGACGTGCTGGTCAACAATGCCGGCGCGATCCCGGGCGGAGACCTCTTCGGTCTCGCCCTGCAGCAGTGGATCGACTCGTGGCAACTGAAAGTGTTCGGCTACGTCCACCTGATGCAGCTTCATCTCGAGGCCATGAAGGCGCGGCGCGACGGCGTCATCGTCAACATCGTCGGCATGGCCGGCCGGGCGCCGCGCTTCGAGTATGTGTGCGGCTCGGCCGGCAACGCCGCGCTGATCGCGCTGACCCGCGCGGTCGGGGCGAAGAGCGTCGACTGGAACGTCCGGGTGGTCGGCATCAATCCGTCGCCGACCCGCACGGGTCGCATCGAGACGATCGCTCGAAAGAAGGCCGAGGACCGCTTCGGCGATCCAGAGCGCTGGGGCGAGGCGCTCGGGCCGCTGCCGTTCGGGCGACTCGCCGAGCCCGCGGAGATCGGCGATCTCGCCGTGATGCTCGCCTCGCCGCGCGCCGCCTATCTCAGCGGCACGGTGGTCGACGTCGACGGCGGCCAGATGTTTCGCGGCTAGCGTTCACCCCGCGCCGAGCACCCTGGCGACGTTGTAGGTGACGAAGGCGGCCGCGTAGGCGAGCGCGATCATGTAGCCGAACGACACCGCCATCCAACGCCAGCCGCCGGTCTCGCGGCGGATCACGGCGAGCGTCGAGGCGCATTGCGGGGCGAAGATGTACCAGGCGAGCAGCGCCAGCGCGGTGGCGAGGCTCCAGCTCTGGGCGAGCGTCGCGCCGATCTTGTCGGCCGCCTCGGCGCCGCCCTCGATGGCGTAGACGGTGCCGAGCGCCGCCACCGCGACCTCGCGGGCCGCCATGCCGGGCACCAGCGCGACGTTGATGTGCCAGTCGAAGCCGATCGGCGCCGTGATCGGCTCCAGCGCCCGGCCGATCCAGGCGGCGAGGCTGTACTCGATCGCCGGCTCGGTCGCGCCCTCGGGCGGGCGCGGGAACGAGGCGAGGAACCAGATCAGCACCATCATCGAGAAGATCGTGGTGCCGGCCCGCTTCAGGAACATCATCGCCTTGGTGTAGAGGCCGATCAGGATGCTCTTCGGCCGCGGCAACTTGTAATCCGGCAGCTCGAGCATGAACGGCTCGGTCGGGTGGTCGCGCCAGAACAGCCGCTTGGCGACGAACGACACCAGGAGCGCGCTGGCGATGCCGACCGCGTAGAGGCCGAACATCACGAGCCCCTGCAGCGAGAAGGCACCGAGCACCTCCTCGTCCGGGATGAAGGCCGAGATGATCAGCACGTAGACCGGGATGCGGGCCGAGCAGGTCATCAGCGGCGCCACCAGGATGGTGGTCAGCCGGTCGCGCCGGTTGTCGATGACGCGGGTCGCCATGATGCCCGGGATGGCGCAGGCGAAGCTCGACAGGAGCGGGATGAAGGCGCGGCCGTGCAGTCCGGCGCCGCCCATCACCCGATCCATCAGAAAGGCGGCGCGCGCCAGATAGCCCAGATCCTCGAGCACCAGGATGAAGAAGAAGAGAATCACGATCTGCGGCAGGAAGACGAGCACGCTGCCGACGCCGGCGATGACACCGTCTTGGACGAAGCTCTGCAGCAGGCCTTCCGGCACATGGGCCTGGACGAGCGCGCCGAGCGCCCCGAAGCCGGCCTTGATCCCGTCCATGGCCGGGGTCGCCCAGGTGAACACGGCCTGGAACATCACGAACAGCACGGCGAGCAGGATGACGATGCCGAACACCGGATGCAGCAGCACCGAGTCGAGCCGGCCGGTCAGGCTGTCGGGTCGGCCCGGCAGCGTCACGGCGGCGGCGAGGATGCGGTCGGCCTCGCGCTGGGTGGCGCGCAGCTCGGCGGTCGTCGGCGGCGCCCAGGCCTTCTCGGCCGGAACGGCCGGTCGGTCGGCGATCAGCTCGTCCATGCGGGCGACGAGATCCGCGACACCGCCACGGCGCACCGCCGTCGAGGTGACGACCGGAATGCCGAGCTCGGCCGAGAGCCGGTCCAGATCGAATTCGAAGCCGCGCTTCTTCGCGATGTCGATCATGTTGAGGGCGAGCATCATGGGCCGCCCGACCCGCTTGAGCTCCAGCACCAGGCGCAGCGCAATGCGCAGATTGGTGGCGTCGGCGACGCACAGGAGCATGTCGGGGACGGTCTCGCCGGCGAGCTGGCCGAGCACCGCGTCGCGGGTCACCTTCTCGTCCGGGCTCCGCGCCCGCAACGAATACGTGCCGGGAAGATCGAGGAGGTGGACGCTGCGGCCCGACGGCGTCTGGAACTGGCCGGACTTCCGCTCGACCGTGACGCCGGGATAGTTCGCCACCTTCTGGCGACTGCCCGTCAGGGCGTTGAACAGGGCGGTCTTGCCGCAGTTCGGATTGCCGACCAGGGCCAGATGCCAAGGCCCGGCCGGTTCGGCGGCGCTCATGACGGAATTCCGGTCAGCTCACCAGGATCGCCATCGCCTCGCGACGGCGCAACGCGATGGTCGCCTCGTTGACCCGCACGGCGATCGGATCACGGCCGAACATGCCCTCGTGCAGGATCTCCACCCGGGCGCCTTCGACGAAGCCGAGCTCGAGCAGGCGGCGCTCCAGCTCGCCGGCCGGCAGGCCGACCGCGTGGCCGTTCACCGCGATGGCGTCGATGCGGCCGCAGAAACCGCGCCGCGCGGTGCCGAGCGGAAGCGACGAGACCGAGGCCTGGAGATCGGCGGCCTTGAGGTCGGCGGCCTTGAGGTCGGCAACGGCATGCAGGTTTGAAAACACATCAGCCATGAGACGGCCTTCGATCCTGAAACAACGCAATTGAGAACGACTATCATGTTTGTCCGGGACCGGGCCTTCGGAGTCAAGAAAATTGGCTCGACAGGTCAGCAGCTTAGAACGTTTGCAAACTGGTGCCGGCCGGCCTCGACGGAAGACTTACGTGTTTTTCCGGAAAAAACGGACGCGACGGCCCGCTCGGTTCGGGTGAGCCTGGTTCCCCGGACCGAAGCCGCATCGCCCGGTCACGCGGCCGCCGCTCCGGGGCGACCGCCGGCCCGCAGCCGGTTCACCGTGTCCTGGGCGTCCTCGGCCGAGACCCCGAGGCGCTGGAGCGCGAAGTCCGACATGCCGAAGGCGATCTCCCGCTCGCCCATCACGGCGAGGCCGACACCGGCGTCGGCGAGGTAGAGGGCCTCGGCCTCCGAGTGGGTGCGAACCACGGTCTCGATCGTCGGGTTGAGGGCGCGGGCGAGCGCGATCACCCGGCGGGCGTGGAAGGCGTCGGGCAGCGCCACCACGATCAGTCGGGCGAGCTCCGGGAAGGTCGCGCCGAGCACCTCGGGGCGGCTGGCGTCGCCGTAGACCACCGGGGTGCCGCCGTCGCGCAGCGTCTCGGCGAGCCGGCGGTCGGCCTCGATCACCACATAGTCGAGCTTGTGCCGGCGCAGTGCGGCCGCGACGGTCGCGCCGACCCGGCCGTGCCCGACCAGGATGGCGTGGTCGACCAGCACGCCCGGCCGCGCCATGAAGGAGCGCGCCTGCCGCTCACGCCAGCGCACCATCGCGGGCCGCTCGCCGAGCCCCTCGGCGACCCGCAAGGCGAACGGGAACATCAGCGGATTGAGCATGATGGCGATCAGCGCTGCGGCCAGCACGAGGTCGCGGCCGGTGCTCGGCAGCAGCCCCTGCCGGACCGCCAGGTCGGTGAGGATGAACGAGAACTCGCCGATCTGGGCGAAGGTCGCGCCGACCATGCCGGCGGTCTGCGGGCTCGCCCGCAAGGCGAGCAGGATCAGCATGGTGACGAGCCCGGTGCCGACCCCGATGGTGACCACCAGGGTGGCGATCTCGAGAGGCATGCGCAGCAGCGTCGTCGGGTCGAACAGCATGCCGGCGGAGACGAAGAACAAAACGGCAAAGACGTGCTGCATCGGCAGCGCCTCGGCGGCGGCGTGGTGGTTGAGGTCGCTCTCGCCGAGCACGACGCCGGCGAAGAAGGCGGCGAGCGCGATCGAGATGCCGAACAGGAGCGACGAGCTCCAGGCGATGCCGAGGGCGACCACGGCGACCGCGAGGGTGAACAATTCGCGCGAGCCCTGGCGGGCGACGTAGCCGAGCAGCGCGGGAATCGCCTTGCGGCCGACCACCAGGATGATGGCGACGAAGCCGGCGAGCTGCAGGACGGCGCGGCCGAGCTCGACCGCGACCTCGCCGGGCGAGCTCGCCCCGGCGCCGAGCGTCGGGATCAGCACCAGCGCCAGGATCACCACCATGTCCTGGACGACCAGCCAGCCGAGGGCCATCCGGCCGGCCGGCGCGGTGAGCTGGCCGCGCTGGTCGAGCGCCCGGGTCGCGACCGCCGTCGAGGCGATGGCGAGCGACAGGCCCACGACGACGGCGGCGACCGGATCGAGCCCGATCACCAGCCTCGCCACGGTCCAGCCGATCGTCGTCGAGACGGCGATCTGGACGAGGGCGCCCGGCACGGCGCTGGTGCGGACCGCCACGAGATCGCGGAACGAGAAGTGCAGGCCGACGCCGAACAGCAGCAGCGCGACGCCGATCTCGGCGAGCTCGTTGGCGATCGCCTGGTCGGCCGTGAAACCCGGCGTGAACGGCCCGACGACGATTCCGGCGAGCAGGTAACCGAGCATCGGCGGCAGCCGCACGGCGCGCGCCAGAAGGCCGCCGACGAAGGCGATCGTCAGGCTGATCACGATGGTCGGCAGCAATCCTGCGCTGTGCACGTCGTCTCCGCTCGCGCGTCGTGACATCGGGGGTGGGCGATCCGGGGCCGCCCGGCGCCGTGGCGCGAGGCGGTCGCCCGATCAGGCACGCAGCTTAAGCCTGATTCCCTCTGCGGAGGTCTCGCGGCAGCGCATTTTTTCGCCCGGCCCGGGAGGCCGTGGCGGAGCACGCCTGCAGGTTTGTGCGAAGCGAACAAACCACGGATTCGACTGATGGAACTCTGTTCGCGCTTCGTTGCGGCACCGCCTCGGGTGTCGGGGCGCGCCGCAGGCGAGACGCGCAGGCCGGCGCGGGGCGGGTGCCTTAGGCAACCCGACGCTGCATCGCAGCGCTGCCGCACGGTACGGCAAGGCGCCCGGATTCTGGGCATTGCATACAGCACGTGCATACAATCGCTGCGGCCCATGCGCGGAATCGGAAGGACGCACCCTGGCACATGCTTTGCAGCACAAGTGCCGACCGCCGGCCCCGGCGGGCGAGACGGAGTGCCCTCATGTCCATCTTCGACGATCCCTTCCGGAGCGACCGCCGGCTGACCTCGGGCTGCGTCTGCGGCCGCCATGCGAGCCAGATGGAGCACGATCACGCCGCACAGGTCGACGCGCAGCAGCGCCAGCCGCTGGCCGCCGCTCCGACGAGCGAGGACGAGCGCTACAAGGGCGTCGTCGCCTCCGCCGTGATGCGCGCGATGTTCCCGCAGGACGCCGCGCGAAGAGCCTTCCTGAAGTCGGTCGGCGCCTCGACGGCGCTCGCCGCGCTGTCGCAGTTCTTCCCGCTCGGCCCGGCGACCGAGGTGTTCGCGCAAGGCGCCGGCGCGATCGAGAAGAAGTCGATCAAGGTCGGCTTCATCCCGATCACCTGCGCGACCCCGATCATCATGGCGCACCCGATGGGCTTCTACGCCAAGCACGGACTCGACGTGGAAGTCGTGAAGACCGCCGGCTGGGCCGTGATCCGCGACAAGACGCTCAACAAGGAATACGACGCCGCCCACATGCTCTCGCCGATGCCGCTCGCCATCACGATCGGGGCCGGTGCGGCCCCGATCCCCTACACGGCGCCGGCGATCGAGAACATCAACGGCCAAGCCATCACGCTGGCGATGAAGCACAAGGACAAGCGCGATCCGAAGTCGTGGAAGGGCTTCAAGTTCGCGGTGCCGTTCGACTACTCGATGCACAATTACCTGCTGCGCTACTATCTGGCGGAGCACGGGCTCGACCCCGACACCGACGTGCAGATCCGCGCCGTGCCGCCGCCCGAGATGGTGGCGAACCTGCGTGCCGACAACATCGACGGTTTTCTCGCGCCGGATCCGGTCAATCAGCGCGCCGTCTACGACGGCGTCGGCTTCATCCACACGCTCTCCAAGGAGCTGTGGGACGGTCATCCGTGCTGCGTGTTCGCCGCCTCGAAGGAGTTCGTGACGAGCGCGCCCAACACCTACGCGGCGCTCCTCAAGGCGATCATCGACGCCACCGCCTATGCGACCAAGGCGGAGAACCGAAAAGCGATCGCCGAGGCGATTGCGCCGGCCAACTATCTCAACCAGCCCGTCACCGTGGTCGAGCAGGTGCTGACCGGCACCTATGCGGACGGGCTCGGCAACGTGAAGAAGGTGCCGGACCGCATCGCCTTCGATCCGTTCCCGTGGGAGTCCTTCGCGGTGTGGATCCTCACCCAGATGAAGCGCTGGGGCCAGATCAAGGGCGAGGTCGACTACAAGAGCGTCGCCAATCAGGTGTT
Organism: Rhodoplanes azumiensis; assembly: GCF_042682915.1. Lineage (NCBI taxonomy): Bacteria > Pseudomonadati > Pseudomonadota > Alphaproteobacteria > Hyphomicrobiales > Nitrobacteraceae > Rhodoplanes > Rhodoplanes azumiensis. The sequence continues at coordinate 130,884 of NZ_JBHUIW010000004.1, forward strand.
CCTGGCGACCGACACGGCCAAGCTGATGAAGGAGGTCGGCCTGACGCCGCCGACCACCACGACCAAGACCTTCGCCGTGATGGGCAAGACCTTCGATCCCGCGAAGCCCGACGAGTACATCGCCGGCTTCAAGATCAAGCGCGTGTGAGGCGGGGGCGGTTCTCTCGATCGCGCAGAAACACAGCGCTCGTTCTCCCTCTCCCCGCATGCGGAGAGAGGGTCGGGGTGAGGGGGCGCCTCCGTACCCTTGAAACGCCCCCTCACCCGAACATTGCGCCGGCCGGCGCAATGTCCGACCTCTCCCCGCGCGGCGGGGAGAGGTGACGAGCCACAGCGTTCGACGCCTGATCACTTCGGAGCCACGATGACCCGGTCCCTGACCTTTCGCGCCGCGATCGTCTCGGTGCTCATGTTCTCCGCCTTCGTGCTGGTGTGGCATCTGGCGACACGCGGCTCCGGGCCGACCGTCGCCATGGATGCCGAGTACGCGAAGCTCATGGGCGCCGCCGCGACGACCGGCAAGTCGGCGATGCCGGGACCGCTCGACGTCGCCACCACGGTCTGGGGCCATCTGAAGGATCCGTTCTACGACCGCGGCACCAACGACAAGGGGCTTGGCATCCAGCTCGGCTGGTCGATTCTTCGCGTCATGATCGGCTATCTGCTCGCCGTCCTGGTGGCGCTTCCCGTCGGCTTCCTGATCGGCATGTCGCCGCTGATGAGCCGCGCCCTCGATCCGTTCATCCAGGTGCTGAAACCGATCTCGCCGCTCGCCTGGATGCCGCTCGCGCTCTACACGATCAAGGACTCCGGACTCTCGGCCGTGTTCGTCATCTTCATCTGCTCGCTGTGGCCGATGCTGGTGAACACCGCTTTCGGGGTCGCCTCGGTGCGCAAGGAATGGATCAACGTCGCCCGCACCCTCGAGGTCGGCACGCTGCGCCGCATCTTCACGGTGCTGCTGCCGGCCGCCGCGCCGACCATCCTCACCGGCATGCGCATCTCGATCGGCATCGCCTGGCTCGTCATCGTCGCGGCCGAGATGCTGGTCGGCGGCACCGGCATCGGCTACTTCGTCTGGAACGAGTGGAACAACCTCTCGATCACCAACGTGATCACGGCGATTTTGGTGATCGGTGTCGTCGGCATGATCCTCGACCAGATCCTCGCCCGTGCCACCCGCGCCGTCACGTTCCCGGAGTGAGGGGGATGCGGCTCACCGATTTATCCATTGCTCGTCATGGCCGGGCCTGTCCCGGCCATCCACGCCTTCCTTTCTGCACCCGCAGCAAGACGTGGATGCCCGCGACGAGCGCGGGCATGACGGCAGAGAACGTGGCCGGCTCATGACCGACAAGTTCATCTCCATCGAAGGCATCTCGAAGCGCTTCCCGGCGGCCGGGGGCGGTGTCACGACCGTGTTCGAGGATCTGTGGCTCGGCATGGAGCGCGGCACCTTCACGTGCGTGATCGGACACTCCGGCTGCGGCAAGACGACCGTGCTCAACGTGCTGGCCGGACTCGACCGGCCGTCCGACGGCGCCGTCATCGTCGACAACCAGGCGATCGAAGGCCCGAGCCTCGACCGCGCCGTGATCTTCCAGAGCCACGCGCTGTTGCCCTGGCTCACCGTGATGGGCAACGTCGCCTACGCTGTGGCGTCGAAGTGGCGGCGCTGGTCGCGCGCCGAGGTGGAGGAGCACGCCCAGAAGTTCATCGCGCTGGTCGGACTCGCGGGCGCCGAGCGCAAGCGTCCGGCGGAGCTCTCCGGCGGCATGAAGCAGCGCGTCGGCATCGCCCGCGCGCTGTCGATCGAGCCGAAGATCCTGCTGATGGACGAGCCGTTCTCGGCGCTCGACGCACTCGCCCGCGGAACCCTCCAGGACGAGGTGCGGCGCATCTGCCAAGAGACCGGCCAGACCGTGTTCATGATCACGCACGACGTCGACGAGGCGATCTACCTGGCCGATCGCATCGTGCTGATGACCAACGGCCCTCAGGCCGTGCTGGCCGAGATCGTCGACAACCCGCTCCCGGCCGACCGCGCCCGCAACGACGTCCACAAGCATCCGCTCTACTACGCGGTGCGCAACCACGTCGTCGACTTCCTGGTCACCCGCTCGAAGAGCTTCTCCGACGCCGACAAGGCGGCGCTCGACCGCCGCACCCCGCCGATCGTCCGCCCCGGCGCTCCGGAGCCCGCCGTGGTAGGCGGTCCTGATCAGAACTCCGATTCGCCGCGGACGCTCCGCGGCTCCCTCTCCCCATCGGGGAGAGGGGTGGGGTGAGGGGGGACCGGCGCCGGTTGGTTCATCGAGAGGGCGGCACCCCCTCACCCGGATCTCGCGCTCGCGCGCGAGATCCGACCTCTCCCCGCCGGGGAGAGGTGAACACGTGCCCGGACGTGTGACAGACGATTTGATCACATTTCAGAGGAGACTCATCATGATCCGTTCCGACCTCACCGAGAAGATCCTCGACATCAAGCGCGAGAAAGGCTGGAGCTGGAAATATATCTGCGACGAGATCGGCGGCTTCTCGCCGGTGCTGCTCGTCGGCGCGCTTCTGGGCCAGCACAAGCTCACCAAGCCGCAGGCCGCCAAGGCGGGCGAGCTGTTCGGTCTCTCCAAGGCCGAGACCGCGATGCTCAACGAGGTGCCGATGCGCGGCGCCGACGCCGTGATGCCGCCGACCGACCCGCTGATCTATCGCTTCTACGAACTGGTGCTGGTCAACGGCCCGGCCTGGAAGGCGCTGATCGAGGAGGAGTTCGGCGACGGCATCATGTCGGCGATCGACTTCGACATGCAGATGGAGCGCCTGCCGGACCCGAAGGGCGACCGCGTCAAGATCACGATGTCGGGCAAGTTCCTGCCCTTCAAGTACTACGGCGCCTCCGGCAACGTGCCGGCCTACGGCTACAAGGAGGAGTAGGCGCAGCGCGCTTTCCCCGCGTGACGGCGGCCCGGGCGAACGCCTCGCCGGGGCCGCCGTGTTTCAATCGAATGATCAGCTTTGCCGCGCCGTCCGCGTTCCGAGATTCGGGCTCGACTTTTTCCTGAAGTCGAACAGCGTTGTGCCGCGGCGCACACTATTCGCTGCGACGCAGCATAGGTATATCTACGAGCATCCGGCCCGGATCTGCGCCGCGCCCTTCGCCCGCGCCACGCGATCCTCTCGGCCGCTCTCCAGGGTGCTCGACCATGCTCTCGCTCGCCGTCAACGCCGCCCTCGCCGTCTATGGCGCGATCTTTCTCGCCGGCGCGCATGCGTTCACGCCGTCCGACCCCTACACCCAGGCGCTCGGCTTCGCGGTCGCGGGCCACGACCGCGCCGCCGTGCGGGCCGTGGACCAGGAGGCCTGCGTGTTCGCCGTGGACGATGCCGTCGTCCATCTCGGGGCGATCGACCGATCGCGGCTCGGCTTCGCCCTGATGACGGCCCAGACCGGCTGGGGTCCGATCCGGCACGTCGCCGTCACGCTGCACGGCGACACCCCGGTCTACGAGCGGGTCGAGAAGGGGCTCGACGAGGAAGGCCCGTGGGACGACGAGGCGGTGCGCATGCTCAAGCGCATCGTCAAGGCGCGCAGCCCGGAGCTGTTCCACGATCGCCGGGTGATCGAGACCGACATCACGCTGAAGCTGCCGACCAGCGACATCGAGCGGGTCCGCCAGGACTGGGCCACGGTGATGCGCGGCTGCGCCGCCCGCAAGCCGCTGCCGGTCACGCCGACCACACCGGCGACGCCGAGGGAAGCCGACGCGCCGGCGATGTCGGCGGCCCCCGCCCGCCCGACCTCGCCGGCCTCTCCGGCGGCCCCGTCCCGTATCGAGCCGCACACCGCGGCGGCCCTGTCGGCCTGGACCATCCCGCCGCTCTGATCCGAGCCGCGACGGACGACACGCGTCAGCGCGCTCACTCCTCGCGTGCCGCCGCCGCGGCGTCCGGCGCGGCCGCGTCGGGTTCGGCCTCGGGCTCCTCGGTCGGTGGCGGCTCGGCCGGCTTGGCCCCTGGCTTCGCGTCAGGCTTGGCGTCCCGCTTGGCGTCCGGCTTGGGCTTCGCCGGCGGCTTCCAGGAGGCGTCGCGGACCTCCCATTTGCACAGCCGGGTGCCACTGCGCCGCTCGGCGAGATCGAGATGCACGTGGCTCTCGTGGTAGCCGTCCGAGCCCGGCCCGAGCACCGTCATGAATCGCCCGCACACCGACTCGGCGAGCGCCGTGCGCACCCCCTTGTCGGCGAGGTGATCGGTGAGCACGAGATTGCGGCCGGCGCCGAACGAGACGGCCCGCACGTCGATGGCGTTGCCGGTGCCGTGCTCGCTCATCTTGGCGCCGACGACGCGATTGCGGGTGCGGCACTCGGTCGACGAATCGACCAGGAGACCCGTGATCGGACCGGATGTCGCGGTGAGCGCGACCACGTCCTCGCGCACCCATTGGGCGAAGGCCTCGGCCATCGTGCAGCGCAGCCGCGTCTGCGGCTGGAACGGCGCGTGGATGGCGACGCGGCCGCCACCCGGCAGCCGGATCGCGGTGAGCTTGACGAGCTCGCGGGTCTCGCAGCCGGCCGGACCGAGCACCGGCGGCTCCGGCTCCGCCTCGGCGAGGCCGGCGAGCCGGGCCAGGCAGGCGGCCTGGGCGGCGTCGCGCTCCGGATCGCCCGCCGGTCCGGGGATCGGCACCCCGGCCTGGTCGCGCGGCGGTCCCGGTCGCGGCAGCGGCGCCGTGACGGGCAAACCGGCCGGCAGCGGCGGCGGCGCGGGCGGCAGCAGGATGACGGAGGCCGAGGCCGGCTGGAAACCCTGCCCGAGCGCGGCGGCCGGGCGGGGCCGCGGCAGCGGCACGGCGGCCCGGTGCGGCAGAGGCGCACGCGCCGGCGCGACGGCAGGTGAACCCGAGGCGGGGGAACCGGCGGGTGCGCTCTTGGGGGGCGAGCCGGCGGTCGCCGGCGTCACGGTGCCGCGCGGCAGAATGGGTGCATCGGACGCGGCGCCGTCGGAGGCCGCACCGGCCGAGCCGGTCGCGATCGCCAGAAGCACCGCCGCCAACGCTGAACCCCGCATGCGCCCTCGCCGCCCCGCCCGCCGCCACACGCGGCCGCCGCCGTCGCGCCGGAAACGGCGCCAAAGCGGTCTCGGGCGCCATTGTGGCGGCAGCGGGACGGGCCCCGGCGCGGCCGGTGTGCGCGCAGCCGCCCCCCGTCCGGACGGGCGATCGGCCCCGTCGGACGGGGAGGGTCAGCCGCGCGCGTCGGCCGCGACCGGACGCCAGACCAGCAGGCGGCGCTCGATCATGCTCACCAGGATGTCGATGACGATGACGAAGGCGGCCAGGACGGTCATGCCGGCGAACACGCCGGCGACGTCGAACACGCCCTCGGCCTGCTGGATCAGGTAGCCGAGCCCGGCCGCCGAGCCGAGATACTCGCCGACCACGGCGCCGACCACGGCGAAGCCGACCGAGGTGTGCAGCGACGAGAACATCCACGACAGCGCCGAGGGCCAGTAGACGTGGCGCATCAGCTGGCGCTCGCTCATCCCCAGCATGCGGGCGTTGGCGAGCACGGTCGGGCTCACCTCCTTGACGCCCTGATAGACGTTGAAGAACACGACGAAGAACACCAGCGTGACGCCGAGCGCCACCTTCGACCAGATGCCGAGACCGAGCCACAGCGCGAAGATCGGTGCCAGCACGACGCGCGGCAGCGCGTTCATCATCTTCACGTAGGGATCGAACACGGCGGCGATCAGCGGCTTGCGGGCGAACCAGAAGCCGACCAGCACGCCGCCGAGCGAGCCGATCACGAAGGCGAGAACCGACTCGCTCAGCGTGATCCACAGATGGATCCAGATCGACCCGTCGGCGAACCACTTGACGATCCGGGCGGCGACGTCGCCGGGCCGCGAGAAGAAGAACGGCGGCAGCAGGACGGTGCCGAAGATCGGCACGCTGGTCAGCACCTGCCACAGGCCGATGACGACCACGGCGACGAGGATCTGCAGCGCGACGAGAGTCAGGCGGGACATCACGAGCTCCTCGCGGTGACCGTCTCGTAGGGTGGGCGAAGCCGCACAGCGCCGTGCCCACGCCGGCACCGTGACGACGATCCGACCGGGCCGACGATGATCGTGATGGAAACGGTGGGCACGCTTCGCTTTGCCCACCCCACGAGCGGCGTCTTGGCGACGAGCGTCATCACCCCAATCCCCCGGTCTGGGCGTAGCCCTTCAGCACCTCGTCGCGCAGCACCGCCCAGATGTCGCGGTGGAGGTCGTGGAAGGCCTTGTCGAGCTTGATCTCGGCGACCTCGCGGGGGCGCGCCAGCGGGATCGTCCAATCGCCGATGATACGGGCCGCCGGGCCCGCCGACATGATCACGACGCGGTCGGCGAGCGCGATCGCCTCCTCGAGGTCGTGGGTGACGAACATCACGCCCTTGCGGTCGCTGCTCCACAACTCGAGCAGCAGGTTGCCCATGATCTGCCGGGTCTGCGCGTCGAGCGGGCCGAACGGCTCGTCCATCAACAGGATCTTCGGGTGTCGGATCAGCACCTGGGCGAGACCGACGCGCTTGCGCTGGCCGCCCGAGAGCATGTGCGGGTAGCGGTCGGCGAAGCCGCCGAGGCCGACCCGCGTCAGCCAGCGCGCCGCCTCCTCCCGCGCCGCTTGCTGCGGCGTGCCGGCGACCTCGAGCCCGATGGCGACGTTCTCGATCGCGGTCTTCCAGGGGAACAGCGAATCGGCCTGGAACAGGTAGCCGGCCGACCGGTTGAGACCGGACAGCGGCGCCCCGAAGATCTCGACCGCGCCGGCAGCCGGCGTCAGCAGCCCGGCGGCGGCGTTGAGCAGGGTCGACTTGCCGCAGCCGGTCGGCCCGACGATGGCGACGAACTCGCCGTCGGCGACCGACAGCGTCGCTTCGCGCACCGCCGTGAAGACCGAGCGATCGGCGAGCCGGAACGCGATGGTGAGGTCGTCGAGATGCACGGCGCGTGGCGCCGCCGGCTCCCGGGCTGCGGCCTGCTGCACGCCCTTCCCCTTCCCTGATGGCCCATGATGATCCGCGCCGGTCGGCCTGCCGGCGCGGTGACGGATCGCGCAATAGCGTGCGCCGGCGCAAACGTCCATACGCCGAGAGGCGAACCGGCGGGCGTGCGCGGGCGACGACTTGGCGGCGGCGTCCGGTCGTGGCTTACTTCCGTCGGGGACGCGAACGCCGCACGGAGACGTGCGGACGAACCGGACGGAGTCCGAGACCGGGGTGTCCATGACCGGGGTGTCCATGACCGGGATATCGACGACCGGGATGTCGAGCGCCGGCATGCAGGTTCGTTTCTGGGGCGTGCGCGGCAGCGTCACCTGCCCGGGGCCCGCGACCCTGCGCTACGGCGGCAACACGGCCTGTCTCGAGGTCCGCTGCGGCGACCGGCTGATCATCTTCGACGCCGGCTCGGGCCTGCGCGGGCTCGGCCTGGCGCTCGCCGCCGGCGGCGAGACCGCCGTGCCGGCGACCGGCCGGCCACGGCCGGTCGACGCCGACATCTTCCTCAGCCACTGCCACCTCGATCATGTCTGGGGCCTGCCGTTCTTCCAGCCGGCCTACGAACCCGGCGCACGGCTGCGCCTGTGGGCCGGCCACCTGCTGCCCGAGATGACGCTCGGCGAGGCGATCCGCCGCCTCGTCGGCCACCCGTTGTTCCCCGGCGGCGGCGACTTCTTCCGGGCCGACATCGGCTTCACCGACTTCCGCTGCGGCGACACCCTCACCCCGCATCCCGGCATCGTGCTCGCCACGGCGCCGCTCGACCATCCGGGCGGCGGCTGCGGCTACCGGCTGGAGTTCGGCGGCGCCGCGCTCGCCTATGTGACCGACACCGAGCACCGCGCCGGCGCGCTCGACCCGGCCGTGCTGGCGCTCGCCGCCGACGTCGACCTGTTCGTCTACGACTGCACCTACACGGAGGCCGAGTACCCGGCCCATGCCGGCCGCGGCCATTCGACCTGGCAGCACGGCGTGCGGCTCGCCGCGGCGGCCGGGGCGAAGCGCCTCGCCATCTTCCACCACGACCCGAGCCACGACGACCCGACCCTCGACCGCATCGCCCGCGAGGCCGAGGCGATGCGGCCCGGCACCCTGGTCGCGGCCGAGGGCCTGACGCTGCGGCTGCCCGCCGCCCCGGCCACCCGCCCGGCCGAGATCCGCGAGGACGACGGCACCCCCTGGCTTGTGTGATCCGCTTCACATAACGCGGCCGCGACAGGGCCTATGGATCCGGCACACAGTTGTTGGAGGTGCCGATGTCCACCGTTCTTGCCTTGCCGCGCGTGAGCGAGACCGAGCGCCGCCCCGCCGCCGGCGCCAAGGCCCCGACCGATGTCGGCCTGATGGCCCGCATGGCGGCCGGCGACCGCGCCGCCCTCCAGATCTTCTACACGCGACATCATGTCCGCGTGTTCCGCTTCGTCCTGCGCATCCTGGGCGACCGCACCCAGGCCGAGGACGTGATCAGCGACGTGTTCATCGACGCCTGGCGGCAGGCCGGCCAGTTCGAGGGCCGCTCCGCCGTGTCGACCTGGCTGCTGGCGATCGCCCGCCACAAGGCCTATGCGGTGCTGCGCCGCCGGCCGACCGAGTCGATCGACGACGAGCGCGCCGCCGAGATCGAGGACGGCACCGACACGCCGGACGTGACGCTCGAGAAGCAGAACCGCGCCGTGATCCTGCGCCGCTGCCTCGACGCGCTGCCCTCGACGCACCGCGAGATCATCGACCTGGTCTACTACCACGAACGGTCGGTCGCCGATGTCGCCAAGGTGTTCGGCATCCCCGAGAACACCGTGAAGACTCGACTGTTCTACGCCCGCAAGAAGCTCGCCGGCATGCTGGCCGCCGAAGGCGTCGACCGCGACTGGCTGTGATCACGAGCGCCGCGGCGATGCGCCGCGGCGAGACGCCCCCCGCTCCCGGACGGCCCACCGTCGCGCACCGCGGCCGACAACTCCGTCGACAGCCCTGTTGACAGCCGCGACGGTAAAACTCCAAGCTGGTCATACAAAGCAGAACAACGTCCGCACCAGCGCGGGCGACCGGGAGGAAGTCCATGAAATTCACCGTCACGGCCGCGCTCGCGGCCGGGCTCGCCGTTCTGTCGGCGACGCCGAGCGCCGCCCAGGAGACGTTCCGGCTGCGCATCGCCTCCGGCCATCCGCCGGTGCAGACCTACGTCAACCTGATCACGACCTTCTTCGTGCCCGAGGTGACCAAGCGGGTCGCCGAGCGCACCAAGCACAAGGTGCAGTTCGTCGAGGGCTATGGCGGCTCGATGGTGAAGGTCGCCGACACGCTCGAGGGCGTGCAGTCCGGCATCATCGACATCGGCGGCTACTGCTTCTGCTTCGAGCCCTCCAACCTGCCGCTGCACGCCTTCCAGGTGATGCTGCCGTTCGGCACCATGAGCCCGACCGCGAGCGTCAAGCTCGCCCGCGAGGTCTACGACCAGGTGCCGTATCTCTCCAAGGTTCTGGAGGACAAGTACAAGCAGAAGCTGCTCGGGCTGATCGCCGACAACGGCTACAATCTCGGCACGACGTTCCCGTGGAAGACCGTCGCCGACCTCAAGGGCCAGAAGATCGCCGGCGCCGGCCTCAATCTGAAGTGGCTCGAATACGCCGGCGCGACGCCGGTGCAGTCCTCGCTGCCCGAGGCCTACACGTCGATGCAGACCGGCGTCTACAACGGCTGGATCATGTTTCCGTCCGGGTGGCTGCAGTTCAAGCTCTACGAGATCGGCAAGCACTATGCCGAGACCGGCTTCGGCGCCATCACCTGGCACGGCCTGACCATGAACACGGCCTCCTTCGCCAAGCTGCCCAAGGAGGTCCAGGACATCATCGTCGAGGTCGGCCGCGAGTACGAGACGAAGACCGGCAGCGTCAACGAGGAGAACTATCCCAAGCAGCTCGAGGAACTGCGCAAGCTCGGCGTCGACGTCCGCAAGGTGCCGGACGAGGTGCGCGCGGAGTGGGCCAAGTCGCTGGCCGACTGGCCGAGGCAGAAGGCCAAGGAGCTCGACGCCCAGGGCCTGCCCGCCACCCAGGTGCTGGAGTTGACGCTCGCCGCCGCCGAGAAGCACGGCCACAAATGGCCGGTGCGTTACGTGGTGAAGTGAGCGGCGCGGAGTGAGATCCCTGGTCATCCCGGTGCGGGGCCATCGGGTCCGGCCTCCGGCCGGCCCGACGACAGGCTCCGCGCCGAACCCGGAATCCAGCCGAAAGCCCGGAGCTTGCCGGCGGATTCCGGGTTCGCGGCTTTGCCGCGCCCCGGAATGACGACGGAAGCACTCGCCCGGAGATTCCATGCAGCCGTCGTGGCGGGCGTTCCTCTTCCGCCGCCCACCGTCACCAGCGCCCGGAGCCCCCCGTGTCCGATCGCCTGACCACGCCCGTGGTCCATCTGCTGCTCGCCGTCGCGGCCTTGATCATCTTCGCGCTCGGATTTCTGGTCGTCGCCGACGTGATCGGCCGCGGTGTCTTCAACAGTCCGGTCAAGGGGACGCCCGAGCTCGTCTCGATGTCGATCGTGATCATCTGCTTCCTGCTCGCCCCCTACGCGGTGCAGAGCGGCGGCATGCTGAAGGCCGACGTGCTGGTCGGCGCCTTCGGGGGGCGCGGTCGGGCCTTCTCCGAGCTCGCCTCCGGCGTGCTGGGCGCGCTGTTCTTCGGCCTGATCGTCTGGGGCGGCACCGAGCCGGCGCTGCGCGCCTTCATGGCCGGAGAGTACGAGGGCGAGGGCGCGCTGCGGGTGCCGGCCTGGCCGGCGCGGCTCGTCGTCGTCGCCGGCGCCGCGCTCGTCGTCCTCATCTATCTGGCCCGCGCCGTGCGGGCGCTCCGCGTCCTGCTCGGCCGCGCCACGCCCCCCGACGTCGTCGCCTGACCTCCCGTCTCCGAGTCCTGCGAGGGTTCCCTTGTTCGGTCACAGCGAGATGCTGATCGTCGTCCTGCTGGTGCTGGTGCTGGTGTTCGCCGGCGTGCACATCGCCGTTGCGCTCGGCATCACGGCGGCGTTCGGCATCTGGCTCATGATGGGCGACCTCGACGTGGTGCGCACCTTCGTCTCCAACACGGCCTACGAGGCGCTGCGCGACTATGTCTTCGCCGTCATCCCGCTGTTCATGCTGATGGGCGACCTGCTCGCCAAATGCGGCGCGGCGCGCGACATCTACGCGCTCGGCCATCGCTTCAGCAAATGGCTGCCGGCCCAGCTCGCCGCCGCCACCATCGTGTCGAACGCGCTGTTCGGCTTCGTCACGGGCGTGTCGATCGCGGCGGCCGCCACCTTCTCGCGGATCGCCTATCCGGAGATGAAGCGCTACGGCTACCGGCGCGACTTCGCGCTCGGCTGCGTCGCCGGCAGCGCCTGCCTCGGCATGCTGATCCCACCCTCGGTGCTGATGATCGTGTGGGCCGTGCTGACCGAGGTGTCGATCGGCAAGTTGTTCCTCGCCGGCGTGATCCCGGGCTTCCTCGCCGCCTTCGGCATGATCGTCTACGTGGTGGTCGCCGCCACGCTGAACCCGGCGCTCTCCGGCGGTGCACCCGAATCCAGAGCATCGAGGACGGTGCCGCGCGCCCCCGACCTCACGGTCGGCCCGGCGACCGACACGGGGGATCCGCCGACCGGGCTGCCGAGCGAGGCGCCGCTCGGGCCGCTGCTGCGCTCGACCGGCCTCGTCGTCGCGCTGGTGATCGGCGTGCTCGCCGCGATCTGGCTCGGTCTGTGCACCCCGACCGAAGGCGCCGGCGTGGGGGCCGTCGGCGCGCTGGTGCTCGCCCTGATCAAAGGCATCACGCCGCGCGAGATTCGCGACGTGGTGATCGACGTCGGCCGCACGTCGGGACCGCTGCTGCTGCTCTTGTTCTGCGCCCAGCTCTATTCGCGCGTGCTGTCGATGACCGGCTTCACCGAGGTGGCGAAGGCGTTCCTGCTCGCGACCGGGCTCGGCGCCTGGGGCATCCTCGCCGTCATGGTCGGCATCTGGTTCGTGCTCGGCACGCTGATCGACTCGATCTCGATCATCCTGCTCACCGTGCCGATCTTCGCGCCGATCGCCGCGCATCTCGGCTTCGATCCGCTCGCCTTCGCGATCATCGGGATCCTGGCGATCGAGACCGGCCTGCTGACGCCGCCCTTCGGACTCCTGGTGTTCACCGTCAAGGCGGCCGCGCCCGACAAGTCAGTCGAGCTCGCCGAGATTTTCCGCGGGGCGATCCCCTACTGGCTCGTGCTGCTCGCCGTGGTGATCGGCATCGCGGTGTTCCCCGGGCTCGCCACCTGGCTGCCGAGCCTGTGAGGCCGTTGATCGGGGCGATGGTCGTTCCGGGGCGGCGCACTGCGCCGAATCGGGAATCCAGCCGAGAATTACGAGCTCGTCGCTGGATTCCGGGTTCGCGGCTTCGCCGCGTCCCGGAACGACGGAGAGCTGATCGACGGAAGTGGGCACGGACTCCGGTCGGACCCGCTTTGTATACTATCCTGGCCGCGCCCGCCCGATTGCCCCGCGCTTGGGCGCGAGATGCCGCCGCTTTGGCCTTGCGGACGCGCGGGCGCGGCGACATCCTCAGGCTCCCGCCTCGCCGCTCTCCGGATGGAGCCTCCCCTGACCCGCCCCGATCTCGACAGCCAAGGCCTGCGCGGCTTCCTGCGCATGGTCGAAGCCCGGTTTCCGGGCGAGCTCCTGCGCATCGCGGCACCGGTGCGCCCGCAACTCGACATCACCTCGGCCGTGTTCGAGCTGGAGAAGGCCGGCCGCGACCCGGTGCTGGTGTTCGAGCAGGTCGAGGGCCATGCCATGCCGGTCGTCACCAACACGACCGGCAACCGCCGCCTGCTCGCCGCCTGCCTCGACGTCGCCGTCGGCGACCTGCCGACCGCGTTCCGCGAGCGCTGCCAGCGCTACGTCCCGTGCGAGACGGTCGACGCCGCGCCCTGGCAGGAGGTGACGCTCGACGGCGACGCCGTCGATCTCACCACGCTGCCGATTCCGATCCACTTCTCGGTCGATGCGGCGCCCTACATCACGGCCGGCCAGCTCGTCGCCCGTGATCCCGTCACCGGCGTCGACACCACGGGCTTCCATCGCCTGATGCTGAAGGGGAAGAACCGGCTCGGCGTGTCGCTGCATTCGCGCCGGCGCATGTGGGAGTTCCACCGCCGCGCCGAGGAGCGCGGCGAGCCGCTGCCGGTGTCGATCACGCTCGGCGTGCATCCGCTGCACTACATGGGCTCGATGGTCTACGCGTATCCGCCCGCGGTGCGGAAGTTCGAGATCGTCGGCGGGTTGTTCGGCGAGCCGTACCGGCTGGCGCGCTGCGTCAACGGCCTCGAGGTGCCGGCGGGCGCCGAGATCGTCGTCGAGGGCGAGATTCTGCCCGGCCAGCACGAGCCGGAGGGGCCGTTCGGCGAGTTCACGGGCTACGCGTCGTATCGCAGCACCCAGAACGTGTTCGTCGCGCATCGCCTGCACATGCGACGCGACGCCATGTTCCACTCGGTCGCCTCGGGCATGGCGAAGGATCACATCCTGGTCTCGTGCATCACGCGCGAGGGCGAGATCCTCAACACGCTGCGCCGGAACCTGCCCAACGTGATCGCCGTGCACGTGCCGCATACCACCTGCGGCGCCTTCATGGCCTTCGTGAAGATGCGCAAGACCGCCGAGGGCGAGCCCCAGCAGGCCATCATGGCGGCGCTCGGCACCGAGTTCTACACGAAGTACGTGATCGTCGTGGACGAGGACGTCGACATCTTCGACATGAAAGACGTGATGTGGGCCGTGGCGACGCGGGTGCGGGCCGAGCGCGACATCGTCCTGGTGCCGGGCTGCAAGGGCGCGATCCTCGACCCGACCTCGGATCCACAGACCTTCACGCTGACCAAGATGGGCATCGACGCCACCCGCCCGGTCGGCCAGGACTTCGCCGAGCGTCTCACCATCTCGGACGCGCAGCGCGCGCGGGTGCGCGGAATTCTGCAGAGCGCCGGTGTGATGGTGTGATGAGCACGTGATGCACTGCGTGGCCGTCGCTCGGCCGACCGATCGAGACGCCGCATTCGCCCCCCTACGAGGCAGGGCGCAGGCCGGGGCGAAGTCGCCGGACCACGAGAACCAAGCACTCCGATACGATCGCCGAGCGGCGCGGTTCCAGCGTCCCCCCCCCTTGTGGGAGAGGGACAGCGAGGGAGGCCCCGCGCACGACCGTGTCGAGGCCTCGGGCCCCGTCGACTCGAAAACGGTCAGCGTGCCGCGAAGCTGCGCAGGGTGCCGCGGCGGTTCGAGGCGAGCGCCAAGGCGGCGCGCTGGGCGGCGGCCGGGCTCGCGAATCGGCGCTGGTCGAGCGGATAGTATTCGGCCGCGGCGGCGATGAAAGTGTAGTCGTTGCCCCCGTCACGAATCACGATCCCGACCGTGGTGTCGTCGACCTCCACGGCGAAGGCGTTGTGGGTGGTGTCGCGTGAGGCCGTGTCGCGTGAGGCCGTGTCGCGTGATCGTTCGGAGGGGGGGCGTGCGAAAGAATCGCTCTGAACGAGGCTCATCGTCGGTTCCTTGTCGTATCGGAGCCCACGAAATCGCTTCGTGGCGCTTTAGCGCTTGGTGACGCGGCGCAAGCTGCTCCATCAAATCCCGCGGCCGTCCGTGCACATATCGTGCCTGCTTGACGGCGAGACGACGATGCCGCGAACAGCGGACCAAAACAAGCCGACGAATATTCTTGTTTTCGATTGTGTCGGAGGCGGAAATTTCAAGGTCGACCTTGACAGCGCACCGGATCGTCATTCGACGCCAATACCGATTCGTGTGCGGTGCAGAAGGGCCGCCGATGCACCCCGGAGCGCGGGGCCCAGGACTGCGCGTCCCCAGGCCGGAATTGAAGAGGCGCTGGCCGCCGACTAAGGTCCGGCCCGGTTTTCGACGGGCGCGGCGGCAGGGCATGGCACGGCATTCTGGTTCTTCCCTCGGGCCTTCGCCCGAGCGCCGGCCGAGCGCGCTGTCGGTGCTGAACACGGTGTTCGGCCTGCCCTCCTTCCGGGGCGCCCAGGCCGAGATCGTCGCGCATGTCGCGGGCGGCGGGAGCTGCCTCGTCCTGATGCCGACCGGCGGCGGCAAGTCGGTGTGCTACCAGGTGCCGGCGCTGATGCGCGACGGCTGCGCCGTGGTCGTGTCGCCGCTGATCGCGCTGATGCGCGACCAGGTCGCCGGCCTTCTCGAGGCGGGCGTCCGCGCCGCGGTGCTGAACTCCACCCTGTCGTGGAGCGAGGCGGCCGAGGTCGAGCGCCGGGTCGCCGCCGGCGAGCTCGACCTCCTTTATGTCGCGCCGGAGCGCCTGCTGACGCCGCGCTGCCTCGCGCTGCTCGAACGGGCGCGACTCGCGCTCTTCGCGATCGACGAGGCGCATTGCGTCTCGCAATGGGGGCACGACTTCCGCCCCGAATATATCGGCCTCTCGGTGCTGGCCGAGCGGTTCCCGGCGGTGCCGCGCATCGCGCTGACCGCGACGGCCGACGCGCGCACCCGCGCCGAGATCGTCGACCGGCTCGGCCTCTCGGACAGCCCGGTGTTCGTCGCGAGCTTCGACCGCCCCAACATCCGCTACGAGATCGTCGAGAAGAAGAGCCCGCAGCGCCAGCTCGAGGCGTTCATCGCGGAGCGCCACGCCGGCGAGGCCGGCATCGTCTACTGCCTGTCGCGCGGCAAGGTGGAGGACACGGCGGCCGCGCTGGTGCGGGCCGGCATTCCGGCGCTCCCCTATCACGCCGGGCTCGACGCCGCGGTGCGCTCGCGCCATCAGGACCGCTTCGTCGACCAGGATGGCGTCGTGATCGTCGCGACGATCGCGTTCGGCATGGGCATCGACAAGCCGGACGTGCGCTTCGTCGCCCATCTCGACCTGCCGAAGAGCATCGAGGCCTATTATCAGGAGACCGGGCGGGCCGGCCGCGACGGCAAGCCGGCCGAGGCCTGGATGGCCTACGGGATCTCCGACATCGTCCAACAACGCCGGATGATCGACGAGTCGACCGGCACCGACGCGTTCAAGCGGGTGTCGCGGGAGAAGCTCGAGGCGCTGGTCGGGCTCGCCGAAACGGCGGGCTGCCGGCGCGCCCATCTGCTCGGCTATTTCGGCGAACGGGCCGGCGCGACCTGCGGCAACTGCGACAACTGCCTGTCACCCCCGAACGTGTGGGACGGCAGCGTAGCGGCCCAGAAGCTTCTGTCCTGCGCCTACCGGACCGGCCAGCGCTTCGGCGTCGCGCACCTCGTCGACGTGCTGCTCGGCCGGCCGAACGAGCGCATCGAGGCGCTGCGCCACGACACGCTGTCGGTCTACGGCATCGGCGCCGAGATGACCGACAAGCAGTGGCGCGCCGTCGCGCGCCAGCTCGTCGCGCTCGGGCATCTGGCGCCTGATCCGGAAGGCTTCGGCGGCCTGCGGCTGACCGACACGGCGCGCGGCGTGCTGAAGGGGGAGACGGCGGTGTGGCTGCGCGAGCCGACGAGCGGGCGAAAAGCCCGCCGCGATCGGGCGCGAGCCGGCGGCGCGGGCCTGCCGGCCGATGCCGAACGCGCCGCCCTGATCGGCCGGCTGAAGGCGTGGCGGTCCGGCGTCGCGCGGGCGCGCGGCGTGCCGGCCTTCGTGGTGCTGCACGACACGACACTCGACGCCATCGCGGCGTCGCGCCCGACCACGCTCGACCAGCTCCGCGGCATGCCGGGCATCGGCGAGAAGAAGCTCGAGCACTACGGCGCCGACCTGGTCGCCCTGGTGCGCGCCGCCGGCGCGCCGGAGTGACCGCGAACCGATCCATCCCTCGATTGCGCGCCGGCCGCTCGGCGTCACGCCATGTTGTGCAGTCCGGCGTCGACATAGATGGTGTCGCCGGTCATGCCGGAGGCGCCGCCGCCGACCAGGAACGCGACCGTGCGCCCGACCTCGGCGATGTCGACCAGGCGCCCAGCCGGGCTGCGCGCGACCGCGTCGGCGACCAGCTCGTCGAAGGCCGCGATGCCGCTCGCCGCCCGCGTCTTCAGCGGACCCGGCGACACCGCGTAGACCCGCACGCCCGCCTCGCCCAGCTCGGCCGCGAGATAGCGCGTGGTCGCCTCCAGGGCCGCCTTCACGGGGCCCATGACGTTGTAGTTGCTCACCACCTTGTCGGCGCCGTAATAGCTCATCGTCAGCATGGCACCACCCGGCCGCATCAGGGGCTCGGCGAGCCGCGCCATCTCGATGAACGAGTAGCAGGAGACCCGCATCGCCTGGGCGAAGCCCGCTTCCGAGCAGTCGATCACCCGGCCGTGCAGATCCTCGCGCGGCGCGTAGGCGATCGAGTGGATCAGGAAGTCGAGATGGCCCCACTCGGCCTTGATGCGATCGAACACGGCCGCTGTCTCACCGGGCTTCTCGACGTCGAGCGGCATCAGGAGGCTCGCCTGGATCTGCTCGGCGAGCGGCTGTACGTATTTATGCGCCTTCTCGTTGAGATAGGTCAGCGCCAGCTCGGCCCCGAAGGCGCGCAGCTTGGCGGCGCAGCCGAACGCGATGCTGTGCTCGTTGGCGACGCCGACGACCAGCCCGCGCTTGCCCTTCAGCATGTCGCCGATCCGAGTGTCCGGATCCCACACCTTGGGAAGCGGATCGATCGGCCTGGCAGCAAAAGTCATGTCTCGGTCCTTCATGGGTAGACGGGAGCCCAGCGCGGTCCGGTCCGGACGTGTCCGGACGTGTCCGGACGAGGCCGGCGGAACGACGCTGAACGCGGCACTGGTCCCGGAGTCGGTGTCCAGAGCGCTCGGGGCCGCCGGAGGTCCGTCGGGGACCGGGCCATGGACGCGGTGACGAACGGATCGGCGAGCTGCATGGCGGCCGACATGGTGCATCCTACCATCATGATCAGACGCGAAAACGACATGCGGCCGCATGGCCGCAAACCGGTGGCTGATCTGCGCGCGGCGGGACGCTGGCGAAGGCCATCGGTCGCGAGAGGACCGGACTGGACGGCGACGGCCCGCCCGCGCCCCGAGCGAGCTGGAGCGCGGGTGCCGGAGCGACGCCGGCGTGGTGCCTCACGCGGCGTCGGCCCAGCCCACGGCCGTCCGGCCCTTCAGGCCGAGGATGGCCCGTGCCTCGTCCGCAGACGCGATCTCGAGGCTCAGCTCGCGGGCGATGCGGACGATCGCCTCGACCTGCTCGGCGCTGCTCGTCGCGAGCCGCCCCGGGCCCATGAAGAGATTGTCCTCGAGCCCCACCCGGACATTGCCGCCCATCGTCATCGCGAGCAGCGTCATCGGGAGCTGGGCGCGGCCGGCCGCGCAGCACGACCATACGAAGTTCGCAGGGCCGATCACCTTGCGGGCGGTCTCCACCATGAACACCAGGTTCTCCGGTGTCGCCGCGATGCCGCCCAGGATGCCCATCACGAACTGCAGATAGAGCGGCGCCTCGAGCACGCCGACGTCGAGCAGATACTTGACGTTGTTGATCATCCCGACGTCGTAGATCTCCAGCTCCGGCTTGGTGCCGACCGCGTTCATGGCCTGCGTGAACGCCGTGATGCTGCGGAACGTATTGGGGAAGATCAGATCCTCGGTCGACTTGAGATAGGGGATCTCCCAGTCGTATCTCGGCGTCTCGATCTTGTCGGCGAGGCGATGGATGGCGAAGTTCATCGAGCCGGCGTTGAGCGAGGCGAGTTCCGGCCGCAGGATACCGACCGGCTTCACCCGCTCCTCCGGGCTCATGCCGAGGCCGCCGCCCGTGGTGACGCAGATCGCCGCGTCGCACTGCGCGTGAATGGCGGCGGCGATGTCGCGGAACACCCCGATGTCGCTCGACGGGCGGCCGTCCTTCGGGTCGCGGGCGTGGATGTGGACGACCGCGGCCCCGGCCTTGGCGGCGCCGACCGCCTGGTCGATCACCATGTCGGGAAGGTAGGGGAAATGCGGCGAAAGGCTGGGGACATGCACGCCCCCGGTGATCGCCGCGGTGACGACGAGCTTGCTCATCGTGATCGCTCCAGTCGGTCGCGCGCGGCCGGGTCGCTCCCGGCCGGCGAGACCAGCGTGATCGCGCCGCCGACGACGGCGGTTCTCATGCAGCCGGCGTCTCCGCCGGATGCGCGTGGTGGGCAGTGTCGTCCTCGCGGCGGATTCGCAGCGCGACGGCACGCGTCGAGGGACTTACTTCGGGCTCGAAATACGCCTCGTAGGCTTCCTTCGGCGGAGCGGACGTCAGATAAACGCCGATCAAGGTCGCGACGAGCGACAGGGTGGCGCCGACCGCGAACGGATTGGAGAAGTCCAGCAGCTTGGCGACGACGTAGACGCTGGTTCCGACCACGATGCCGGCATAGGCTCCCGAGCGGTTCATCCGGCGCCAGAACAGGCCCAGCCAAACCGGCCACATGAAGGCCGCTCCGAACGCGCCGTAGACATAGGTGAAGCCCATGGCGAGCAGGAGCGGCGGCTTGATCGCGCTGAGGACCGAGAGAGTCCCGAGGACCAGCACGGTCCAGCGCAGGTGCCGCGTCGCCGTCTGGTCGTCGAGCCGGCCCTCCGGACGGACGGCCCGATAGATGTCGTAATAGAGCGAGGTGCCGCAGTTCAGCAGCATCGAGTTGGCGGTCGAGATCGCCGCCGCCAGGATGGCGACGAGCGTCATGGCACCGACGAAGGCGGGCGCGTGATCCTGCACGATCAGCGGCATGATGTAGTCGGTGGTCTTGCCCACCGGCAGGCTGGGCAGCAGCATCTTGGCGCCGAGGCCGATCACGATCAGACAAACGAAGATCGGGATCAGCGCGACCACGGTCCACATCATCTGGAGCACGGCCGCCTTGGAGTTCTTCGGCGCCATGAAGCGGTTGATCCAGTGCGGGGCGACCGACGCCCCCAGGGCGTTCGACATGAAGATGCCCATCAGGACCGACCATCCGAAGGTGCCTTCGGGCGACAGCAGCACGCCGGGCTCCAGCGGCGTGCCGCCGACATTGATCGGTGCGGTGGTCTGCGCGAGGTTGTCGAGGATCGGTCCGATGCCGCCGGTCGCGTAGAGGACGGCGCCGGTGCCGAAGACCAGGCCCACCAGGATCAGCACCGCGTTGAGCGTGTCGGTCGCGGCCACCGACCAGAAGCCGCCGAGGGAGGTCAGCACCAGCAGCGCCAGGAAGGCGAAGATGGCGTATTCGTAGGGGATGCCGGTGATCGTGTTGAACACGATGCCGAAACCGACGACCTGCAGATGGCAGAAGATGAAATAGCCGACGAACATCAGCGCCGCGACGAGCAGCTGCAGCACGCTCACCGTCTCGAAGGGCTCGTAACGCATGCGGATGAATTCGGGGAAGGTCCGTGCAGGGATCGCGGGGCGACGGACCTTGTAGGCGAGGATCGGCATGATCGACGTCGCGAGGAACCAGCCCGCGACCCAGCCGATGATCGCCGCGACACCGGTGCGGTAGAGATAGCCGGGCACGCCCATCACGGACGCGACGCTGACCCAGGTGGCGACCGAGGTTCCGATCCCCAGGAGCAGCCCCATGCGATGGCCGCCGGTGGTGAAGTCCGACAACGACTCGACCTGCTTCAAGCTCTGCAGACTGGTCCACGCCAGGAACGCGAGATACCCGGCGAAGACGACGACGTAGGAGACGGTCATGGCGCTCATGTCGGCCTCCTATTCGTATCGGAACAGCTTGCCGGTGGCGCCCCAACGGCGCACGCCCGACGCCTCGATCAGGCCGCACAGATAAACCGCGACGGCGACGCAGAACGCGATGCTCGCCCCCCAGAACAAGAGTGCTGTCAGCATTTTCCATCCCCGTTTCGAGTTGTTGTGTGGACCGGCGCGGCGCCCTGACGGGGCGCGCGCTCGGACGACCCGGATCGATCAGCGCGCCGTGTAGCCACCGTCGACCGGGAGCAGGACACCGGTGATCGACTTCGCCCCCTCGCTGCACAGGAACGCGACGGTCGCGCCGATCTCGGACGCGTCGATCAGCCGGCGGGTCGGGTGGTTCTGCGTGAAGACCCGGTCCATCGCCTCCTCCTCGGTGCATCCCAGCACCTTGGCTTGATTGGGAAGCTGGCTCTTGATCACGTCGGTCAGCACGGTGCCGGGAAGGATCGCGTTGCAGGTGATGCCGTCGGGCGCCACCTCCAGCGCGACCGCCTTGGTCAGACCGGCGAGGCCGTGCTTGGCCGAGACATAGGCCGGCTTGTGGGGCGCGGCGATCACGCCCATCACCGAGGAGATGTTGACGATGCGGCCCCATTTCCGCTCCAGCATGCCCGGCAGCACGGCCTTGATCAGATGGAACGGCGCGTCGAGCATCACGGCGCGCAGCAGATCCCACTTCTCGTCCGGGTAATCGACGATCGGCGCCACGTATTGCAGCCCGGCGTCGTTGACCAGGATGTCGATGTGGCCGAAAGCGCGGATGGCGTCGGCCGCCAGGCCGCGCGTCGCCTCCGGCGAGCTCAGATCGGCGCCCGAATGGATGACCGTCACACCGTGTTCGTCGGCGATCTCCCGGCACAGGCGCTCCGGCACCCCGGCGGGCGCGATGCCTCCGATCATCAGGTTGCAGCCATGGCCGGCCAGCGCCTTGGCGATTCCCAGCCCGATGCCGCTGGTCGCGCCCGTCACGATGGCATTTCGATTCTTCAGCATGTCTGACCCCGGCAATTGAAACCCCGGGCTACTCTCCGCCTCCACTCTCCCAGCGTCAAGATCACATATCATAGATCTGTGATCACACTTATCGCGCTGATACCCCGTCCTGTCGCCGGCATCAGTCCACGGCGGTCGGACCGCCGCCCCGTCGGATCAGCCCAAAGGGAGGCGGTGTGTGCAGTGCGAAATCGCGGCGCCGACGGTCGATTGACTCCGTCGGATCAGAGACATACATCGAAGCAAAGCGAATCGGCGCTTTGCCTTGCGACGCAGCGTCGATTGTGACGGTCTGCGTCGTGCGGCATGCTCGCCGGGCTCGGCGCGCCGGATTGTCCATCGATGTACGACAGCCTGCCTTCGATCGACGTCTCCAGCTTGCAGGAGCGGGTGTACCAGAGCCTGCGCCACGCCCTGCTCACCGGCCACTTCCAGCCGGGCGAGCCGATCTCGATCCGCAAGCTCGCCGATTCGCTCGGCACCAGCCCGATGCCGGTCCGCGAAGCCCTCAAGCGGTTGATGGCCGAGAAGGTGCTGGTGCAGTCGTCCAGCCGCCAGATCCGCGTCACCCCGTTCGATCCGAAGCTGCACGAGGAGTTCGTCCGCATCCGGATGGAGATGGAAGGCTACGCGGCCGAGCGGGCGGCGCGGGTGCGCGACGCCGAGCTCCCCGACCGCCTCCGCGCCCACGACGCGGCCATGGTCGAGGCCGCCGTCCAAGGGCGCGCCGACCTCGCACTCGCCGCAAACCAGGCCTTCCATTTCGAGATCTACCGGGCCGCCGGCTACCCGCAGCTCGTCGAGATCCTGGAGAACCTGTGGCTGCGCACCGGCCCGTTCCTGGGGACGATCGGCCGCGAGCCGGTCAATCTCGAAACCTTCTTCGGCAACGGCCACCACTTCCACGGTCGCGCCATCGAGGCGATCGCGGCGCGCGACGGCAAGAAGGCGCGCCGCGCCATCTCCCTCGACATCCGGGTCGGGACGATGTTCCTGCGCCGGGTCTACGTGCCCTACGACGCCGCCCGCACGCCCGCGGGCGCACCGGGCCGGATCGCCGCCCCGCCCGCGAGCTGACCGGCCGGTTCGCGACTGGAACGAAACCTGCAGGCCGTCGCTCCGGTGGCCCGCGCCACCGGCGCCGAGTGGTTGCGTTTCCGCGGTCGGCGGCTGGACACCACTGAACCGACTTGATTTCTCGGAGCCGACGGAGACGCCGTCATGCCGCTCTACGGTTATCATTGTGCGACTTGCGACAAGGATTTCGAGCTCCTCGTGCGCGCGTCCGACACACCCGCCTGCCCGACCTGCGGCAGCACGGTGCTCACTCGACTGGTCTCGCGCCCGGCTCCGGAGGGGCGTAGCAAGGGCCTGATCCAGTCGGCCCGCGCCCAGGCGGCGCGCGAAGGCCATTTCAGCCATTACGGGCGCTCCGAACGACCCAAGTGAGCACGACCGAGGGCGCACCGTGACGGCACGGCGCCGTGGCGCGCCCGTCAGGGCAGGTGCCGCCCCTCGTCGACCCGCACCTCGATCCCGGTCGAGCTCGTCAGCTGGACGACGCAGGCCAGCACCGCGTCCGCCACCGCGCCGGCCGACGTGACCTTCTTCAGCGGCGTGCCCTCGGCGATCTTGTCCAGCGCGCCCGGCGCACGACCGCGGACGAAACCGGTGTCGACGGCGCCGGGCGACACCGTGACGACCCGGATACCGGGGCCGAGGATCTTGGCGAGCGCGACCGTGAGCGCATGCACGCCCGCCTTGGCGGCGCAGTAGGCGAGATTGCTGCCGACGCCGGTCAACGCCGCGACCGAGCCGATATTGACGATGACGGCTTCGGGCGACGCCTGCAGCAGCGGCAGCAGCGTGCGGATCACGGCGAACGGCCCGCGCAGATTCACTTTCGTGATCTCGTCGAAGATGTCGTCGGTGAGCGCGGCGAGATCACGGGCCGGGACCGTGGTCGAGCGGCCGGCCGCGTTGACCAGCACGTCGACGGCCCCGAGCTGTTCCGCGATCCGCTCGGCGGCGGCCGCGAGGCTCGCCGCGTCGTCGATCGCCATCGGCAAGGCGACGTGCCCGCTGCCCGGCAACGCGGCCGCGACGCGCGCGGCCTGCGCCGCGTCGGAGTGGAAGCCGACCACCACGCGGGCGCCGCCGGCGGCGAGGCGCGTCGCCGTCGCGAGCCCGATGCCGCTGGTCGCGCCGGTGACGACGGCGGTCTTGCGGGTCAGGTCGAAGCTCATGTGATCGGGTCCGGTTGACCAGTTTGGTGGTCATTCCGGCTGCGCGCCGTCGGCGCGCCCGGGAATGACTGGGAGCCTATCGAGCAGACTCTGGATGACACGTTTCTCACGACACGCTCCGCAGGTCAGGATCACTCGCCAGCGCGGTCTTCAGAATCTTGCCGATCGGCGAGCGCGGCAGGCCGTCGCGGACCGAGACCCCGGCGATACGCTGGATGCGGCCGAGCCGGTCGTTCGCCCACTCGCGCAGCGCCTCGGCCTCGATCCTGCGGCCCGGATGCGGGACCACGAAGGCATAGGGCGTCTCGCCCCAGCGGGCGCTCGCGGCGCCGACCACGGCGGCTTCGGCGACGTCGGGATGAGCGAGCAGCACGGCCTCGAGATCGCCCGGATAGATGTTGAAGCCGCCCGAGATGATCAGCTCCTTCTTGCGCCCCTGCAGCACCAGGAACCCCTCGGCGTCGAAGGCGCCGAGATCGCCCGAGCGGAAATACACGCTCCCGTCCGGCGCCTGCCAACGCAGCGCCGCGTCGGCGTCGGGCCGGCGCCAGTAGCCCGTCATCATGAACGGCGACCGCCCGACCACCTCGCCGGTCTCGCCGGGCGCGACCTCGCGGCCGTCCTCGCCGATCAGGCGGACGTCGTTGCCGGGCGCCGGCCGACCGACCGTGTGCAGCTTGTCCGGATGCGCGCTCGCGTCGAGGATCAGCGTCACGCCGCCCTCGGTGACGCCGTAGACCTCGACGAACCGGCCCGGCCAGCGCGCCAGGATCTCCCGCTTCATCACGAGCGGCATCGGCGCGCTGGTGCACTGCGCGACCTCGAGGGCGGAGAGGTCGTGATCACCGAAGCTTCGATGTGCGAGGAGGCGCTGATACTGCACCGGCACCAGCATCGTGTGGGTCGCACGCCGACGCGCGGCGAGGGCGAGCCAGGCGGCCGCGTCGAACCGCTCCATCAGCACCACATGGCCGCCGTGGAACAGCGTCGCGAGCAGCGGCAGCAGCGTGGTGTTCGAATAGAGTGGCGTGGAGAGCAGCATGACGCTGTCCGGGCCGAGCCCGAACAGGCCGCGCGCCGCCTGGCGGTCGCGCATGCCGTGCGAATGCACGATGCCCTTCGGCACGCCCGTGGTACCGGACGAGTAGAGGATGTTGGCGCCGGCCTCCGGCGGCATCGCGACGGGCCGGGTCGCCGGATCGCCGCGGCCGAGAAAGTCGTCGAAGCCGATCACGTCACCGGCGACGGATGCCGGCGCCACTGCGCCGATCCGCACCGCCGGCGCGGCGGCGAGGCCCGCCACGGCCTCCACGCTCGCCGCATCGACGACCAGCAGGGCCGGATCGCAATCGCGGATCAATCGCGCGAGATCGTCGCGATGCAGCGCGGACGGCAGCGGCACCGCGATGCCGCCGGCCGCGATACTCCCCAGATAGGCGCCGACGGCCTCGGCGCCGTTGCCGGCGAGCAGCGCGATCCGCTCGCCCGGCGCGATGCCGGCACGGCCGACCGCGCCGGCGAAGCGCGCGATGGCCTCGGCGAGCTCGCGCCAGGTCAGGCGGCGCGCGCCGACCGTCAGGGCAGCCGCCTCCGGCGCCGTGGCGGCGCGGGCGAAAATGCGGCCGAGCACGCTGTCGCCCACCGCGTCGCAGGTCTCGATCGCGCTGCTCCAGGGGATGTCGGTCGCCACGGCGTCGGTCATGCGGCCCTCATGCGTTCGCGACCAGCAGGATGTGCTCGGCCGCGACGGCGGGGCGCTCCGCCCCTTCGATCTCGAAGGTCTGGCGGGTGACGATGCGGGCGCCCATTGGGTGCGGCGCGACCGCGATCAGGGCGAGCGCCAGCCGCACCCGCGACTCGACCGGCACGGGCGCGACGAAGCGCAGCCTGTCGTAGCCGTAGTTCAGCCCCTTGCCGCGCCGGCGGATCGTGTAGATCTGCCGCTGCAGGCGGGGTCCGAGCGACAAGACCAGGAGCCCGTGAGAAATTGTGCGGCCACCCCGCATCTCGGCCGCGGCGCGCGCCGTGTCGACGTGAATCCAGTGGTCGTCGCCGGTCAGCGCCGCGAAGCCGGCGAGCATCGGCTGGTCGATGGTCGTCCATGCGGAATGCCCGAGATCCCGGCCCTCGTGGGACTTCAGATCCATCGGGGTCTCGACCGTGATCATTCATCTCCCGTCCGCTTCGCTGATGCGACGACCCGTATCGTCGGCGCGGGCGGATGGTTTCGGGAAGCCCGGCGCGGCACAACCGGGCGCTGGGCGCGTTCCACGATGTGGAATGTCCCGCGGCCGCGCTGCGCCCGGCCGCGACGGCGCGCTAGAGCAGGGACATGCGAGTCATCGAGATCACGACGCCGGGCGGACCCGAGGTGCTGCGCCTCGCCGAGCGGCCGCGGCCGGAGCCCGGCGCCGGCGAGGTGCTGGTCCGGGTCGTCGCCGCCGGCGTGAACCGGCCGGACGTGCAGCAGCGGCGCGGACTCTACGCGCCGCCCCCCGGCGCCTCCGACATCCCGGGGCTCGACGTCGCCGGCGTGGTCGAGGCGGTCGGTCCCGATGTGGCCTGCGCCGGCGTCGTCCGGCCGCGGCCGGGCGACGCCGTCTGCGCCCTCGTCACCGGCGGCGGCTATGCCGAGCACTGCGTCGTGCCGGCGCCGCAA
This sequence comes from Rhodoplanes azumiensis, assembly GCF_042682915.1. Lineage (NCBI taxonomy): Bacteria > Pseudomonadati > Pseudomonadota > Alphaproteobacteria > Hyphomicrobiales > Nitrobacteraceae > Rhodoplanes > Rhodoplanes azumiensis. The sequence goes on from NZ_JBHUIW010000004.1 coordinate 157,519, forward strand.
TGCATGCCGCTGCCGACGGGCTTCGGCTTCGTCCAGGCGGCGGCCCTTCCGGAAGTGTTCATGACGGCGTGGAACAACATCATCCGGCTCGGCCGCCTCGGCGAGGGCGAGACCGTGCTGATGCAGGGCGGCACCAGCGGGGTCGGGCTCGCCGTGATCCAGATCGCCCGGCATCTGCGCCGTGCCCGCGTCTTCGCCACGGCCGGCACGGCCGAGAAGCGCCGCGTGCTGGCCGGCTTCGGGGTCGAGGGCACGGTCGACTACCACGGCGACTGGGACACCGAGCTGCGCACCCTCACCGGCGGCCGCGGCTTCGACGTGATCGTCGACGGCCAGGCCGGTCCCTACACGGCGCGCCAGATGGACCTCCTCGCCGAGGACGGCCGGCTGGTGCTGCTGGCGACCCATCTCGGCACGCGGGCCGAGATCGACCTGCGCGCCGTGGTGCGGCGCCGCCTCACCCTCACCGGCTCGACGCTGCGGCCGCGCCCGCCTGCCTACAAGGGCCGGCTGGCGAAGGAGCTCGTCGACCAGGTGTGGCCGCGGCTCGCCGACGGCACCATCACGATGCCGATCTGTGCGACGTTTCCGCTCGAGCAGGTCGCCGAGGCGCATGCCGTGCTCGACGCCAATGCCCAGATCGGCAAGGTGGTGCTCGTCGTCGATCCGGCCGGCCTGTAACGTGCGAGACGTGCACGAGAGGACACGGGCGGGACGAACAAGAAGCGGGGCCGGAAACCGTGACATCGCCGCGTTCGGTCCAGTCGGTCGTCAGGGCGCTGGCGCTCCTGCGCGCCGTCAACCAGCGCCGCGTCTCGACCGTCGCCGACCTCCACAAGGACACCGGACTGCCGAAGCCGACCATCGTGCGCCTGCTCGGCACGCTGGTGGCCGAGGGCTACATCCTCAACGACAAGCATCTCGGGGGCTATTGCGTGACGTCCTTGGCGCCGACGCTCGGCGCCGGCTTCCATGGCGCCCCCATGGTGGTGGAGGCGGCGCGGCCCTGGTGCAGCGACCTGACGCGGCGGCTCAAATGGCCGATCGCCATCGCCATGCTGGACGGCGACGCCGTGGCGGTGCGCTTCTCGACGATTCCCGACAGCCCGATGTCGCCGTTCCACGCGACCCTCAACATGCGGCTCAGCCTGGTGTCGCGGGCGCTCGGACGCGCCTATATCGCGAGCTGCCCCGCGGCCGAGCGCACCGCCTTGGTGAAGAAGCTGCGCCGCTCGGACAATCCCGAGGACCGGCCCGCCAACCTGACCGCGACGATCGCCGGGGTGCGGGCCTTCGTCGGGACGCACGGCTACGCGATCCGCGATCCCCGCGTGGAGCCGAAGTCCTCCTCCACCATCGCGATGCCGATCCGGCAGGGCGACCGGGTGCTGGCGACCATCGGGCTCACCTATTTCCGCTCCGCCGTCACGGCCAGAACCCTCGACGAGGTGCTCGTGCCGGCCTTGCGGGCGGCCGTGGACGGCATCGAGGCGAGCTATGCCAGCCTGGTCGCCGGCCGCGTCCCGGCGACGGCCGACGGTGGATCGTGAGCCTTGCGGCGGGTGCCCGCAGTGGACCGCGCGCCCGGTATTCCACGATGTGAAACGCGCCGACTTCACCGTCCCGGCCGCCGGCCCATGCCCTAGGCTCGGCCCGACCGGCGGCCGGCCGGCCCTGCACCGCCGTCCCCTGCACCGCCGTCCCCTGCGCCGGGATGACCCGCATCGCCGTCAGCCGCTTCGCCCGAGAAGGATCTCCGATGCCCCAGAGCGAGCCCACCCCCCCGTCCGCCGTTCCCGACTCGGTGGTCGACAACCTCATGCGCGGGGCCGTCGATCTTCACGTCCACAGCGGCCCCTCGGTGATGCCGCGGCTCGTCGACCACATCGCCGCGCTGGAGGAGGCCGGGGCCGCCGGCATGCGGGCGGTCCTGTTCAAGGACCACTATTACCCGACAGCCCCGATCGTCGCGCTGATCCGCGAGCGCCATGCCGGCACCGGCGTCGAGCCGCTCGGCGGCCTCGTCCTCAACAACGCGATGGGCGGCTTCAATCCTTACGCGGTCGAGCACGCGCTCAAGCTCGGCACCCGCATCGTTTGGATGCCGACCGTCTCGGCCGCGAACCACATCCGCGAGGGCCACAACAAGACGCTGCTGGTGGCGAAGTCGGCGATGCGCAAGCCGACCGCCCTCACCGTGGTCGACCCGCACGGCGACCTCGTGCCCGAGGTCATCCCGATCCTCGAGCTGGTCGCCGAATACGACGCCGTGCTGTCCTGCGGCCACCTGCACATCAGCGAGGCCTGGGTGCTGTTCGAGGAGGCGAAGAAACGCGGCTGCAAGCGGCTGCTCGTCAACCATCCGCCCTACACGGTCGGGGCCGTGCCCAAGGACGTCGAGCGGCTGCTCGATCTCGGCGTGATGATCGAGCACTCCGCCTGCCTGTTCGTCGACTGCCGGTTCAAGACCTACTCCGCCGCTCAGCTCCGGGAATGGATCGACGCCGCCGGCGTCGCCAACACGTTCTTCGGCTCCGATCTCGGCCAGATCGACTGCCCGTCGCCGGTCGAGGGCATGCGCATGATCGCGCGGACGTGCCTGTCCCTCGGCTACAGCATCGACGAAGTCCGGCAGATGATCTCGACCAACGCGATGCGGCTCGCCGGCATCGGCGCCAACGTCGCCGCGGCGGCGTGACGCCGGTTCTTCGGGCGACCGGGATCGCCCGCTCGCCGGCTCGTCGCTAACGCCGGCGGCGAGGAGGCGGAGCCGCCGGCGGGCGCTGCCAGATGGTTCCCTTGTCGAACTGGATGGTCATGCCGTCCGGCGAGTAGACGGCGCCCTGCCAGGCGTTGGCGACCCAGATGCGGCCCGGATACTCGACCCATCCGGCCGACGGCTGGCCGGCGTCGTTGATGACGTTGAGCTGAGTGCCGTACTGGGTGATGAACGCACTGCTTCCCGGGGCGCCGAGACAGTTCGCGACGCAGACCCACGGACCGTTCAGGTTGACGCCCTGCACCTGCGCCGAGGCGCCGCCCACCGACACGCTCGCCAGCACGACCCCGATCATCAGACCTGCTTTCATGACATTCTCCTTGCTGTGATCACTGACGATCGCCCACTCGGGCGTCCGTCAGTGCGGCCCCGGCTGCACGCGCGTGAGCGGCGTGCCATCGACCGCGGTCGCCTGGGCGGCCTCGAGCTTCTCGAGGTCGGCCTTGCTGAGCTGCGGCCGATCGAGCCTGATGGTCAGCCGGTTCAGCTTGGCGGTGAGACGGAACGGCGGCGTGTAGTCGGCGTCGTTCACGCCGGTCAGCGTGTCGGAGCCGATGTCGAAGGACTCGTCCCATTGCAGGATCATCGGCAGGGTGTGCGGCAGCGTGATGGTCTGCACCGGCTCGCCGTCCACCTTCAGGGTTCCGGTGCCGCCGCGGCCGACGCCGCTCAAGTTGTTGAAGGCGAGCGTGCCGATGCCGAGGCCGTCATACTTGAAGTCGAAGGTCAGCGTGTGTCGACCGGGCGCGAGCACGTTCGGTCCCTCCCACCTCACCCGCTTCAGGTCGACCAGGTTCCACAGGAACACCGGCTTGCCGTCCTTCAGATAGAAGCCATAGCCGGCGAAGCGACCGCCCGAGGTGAGGATCATGCCCTCGGCCCCGCCGTCCGGCACCTCGATGTCCGCCGTGATCGTGTAGGACGTGTTGAGGAGCGACGGCGAGTCGCCCTGCGGTATCCCGGTCATCGGCCGGGTGTAGACGAACTCGCTGCGGCCCGCCGTGATGTTCGGCCGCGGCGCGACGATGCGGGCCGCGACCGAGGCGTCGAGCGGCAGCACTTGGTACTTCTTCGCCTCCGCCAGGAACGCCTCGCGCAACTCCTTCACCTTTTGCGGGCTCTTGGCGGCGATGTCGTCGGCCTGGGCGAAGTCCTTGGACAGATCGTAGAGCTGGAACACCTGGTTGTTCAGCGGATCCGGATTGGCCGCGCCAAATGCCTCCCAGGGGGCGCGATTGACCTTGGTGCTCAGCAGCCAACCGTCCTTGTAGAGCGCCCACTGGCCCATAATCTCGAAATACTGGGTCTTGTGTCGCGACGGCGCCTTGGCGTTCTTCGGGTCGAACGTATAGGCGAAGCTGGTGCCCTCGATCGGCGCCTGCTTGATGCCGTCGACCGTGTCGGGCGCTCGGATGCCGGTGACCTCGAGGATGGTCGGCACCACGTCGATGACGTGCAGGAACTGCTCGCGCAGGGCACCCTTGTCCTTGATGCGGGCCGGCCATGACACCACCATGTTCTGGTTGATGCCGCCGAGCCGCGAGGCGTTCTGCTTGAACCAGTCGAACGGCGTGTCGAAGGCCCACGACCAGCCGGCCGACATGTGATTGTAGGTCTGATCGGTGCCCCAGACGTCGTAGAACTTCATCTGCACGTCGACCGGCAGCTCGCTCAGGCCATTGAAGAACGCCACCTCGTTGGGCGTGCCCAGCGGACCACCCTCGGCGCTCGTGCCGTTGTCGCCGTTGATGTAGATGACCAGCGTGTTGTCGCGTCGACCGATGTCCTCGAACGCCTTGATCACGCGGCCGATCTCGTGATCGTTGTAGGCCGCGTAGGCGGCGAAGACCTCGACCTGGCGGATGAACAGCTTCTTGGCCTCGGGCGTCAGCGTGTCCCACTCCTTCAGCACCTCGCGCGGCCACGGCGTCAGCTTGGTGTCCTTGGGGATGACGCCGAGCCGCTTCTGGTTCCCGAAGATCCGTTCGCGCAGCTTCTCGTAGCCGTCGTCGAACAGATGCATGGCCGTGATCTTCTCCACCCACTCCTTGGTCGGGTGATGCGGCGCATGGGTGGCGCCCGGCGCGTATTTGATGAAGATCGGCTTGCTCGGATCGGTCTGGTGCATCCGGCTGATGTAATCGATGGCGTCGTCGGCCATCGCCGTGATCAGGTTCCAGGTGCCGGGCGGCTTGCCGTCGAACGGGTAGATCTGCGTCCTGTTGCGGAACAGGTTGGGCTGCCACTGGTTGGCGTCGCCGCCGACGAAGCCGTAGAAGTACTCGAATCCCATGCCGGTCGGCCACTGGTCGAACGGCCCGGCCTGGCTCGCCGCGAAGGCCGGCGTGTTGTGGTCCTTGCCGAACCACGCCGTTCCGTAGCCGTTGTCGGTCAGGATCCGGCCGATGGTCGCCTTGTCCTTGCTGATGATGCTGTTGTAGCCGGGGAAGCCGGTCGACTGCTCGGAGATCACGCCGAAGCCGACCGAGTGATGGTTGCGCCCGGTGATCAGCGCGGCGCGTGTCGGCGAGCACAGCGCGGTCGAGAAGACACGATTGTAGCGCAGGCCCTCGGCCGCGAGGCCGTCCATGGTCGGGGTCGGGATGACGCCGCCGAAGGTGGACGGGACGCCGAAACCGGCGTCGTCGGTGATGATCAGAAGGATGTTCGGCGCCTCCCTCGGCGGCACGATGCGGGGCGCCCACCACGGCTTCGACTGCAGCGCGTCGTTCCTGATCACGCCGCCGAACTTCGGGTCGGGCGCAGGAAGCTGGCGACCGTCGATGGTCGTCGTGGCGTCCGGCGCGCCGAGCGTGCCGGTGACCTGCTGGGCCACGGCCGGCCCGAGCGACCAACCCGCGCCGAGCAGGAGGCCGGCGGCGACGCCGGCGAACTTGCGCATGGTCGTCGATCCGATGGTCATCGAAGCTCCTCCGTTGCGAATGTCACGTCCCTAAGCGTCACGTCGAGGGGCGAAGGCCGGCGTCCGGGGCCGGAGGTCGGCGGCGATCTCGTCGGCCACGGGACCGGCATGCCGGAAGAACCGCTTCAGGCCGGCGCAGAGATAGTTGAGGCCGGGCTCGCCGTCGGGCGTCCGGATCAGGCGGTTGCGCGGGCATTCGCCCCAGCAGTCCGCCAGCGCCTCGCAGCCCCGGCAGTAGGCCGGGAGGCGGTCCGACTTGGCGTAGCCGAACATCACCTGCGCGCGCGAGAAGACGAGGTCGGCGAGCGTCGCCTCGTGCAGGTTGCCGAGCCGGTGCTCGGGATAGACGTAGTGGTCGCAAGAGAAGACGCTGCCGTCGTGCTCGACCACCACGGCCTTGCCGCAGGTCTCGGCATAGATGCAGATCTGGGCGGGCAGCCCGAGGCGACGCGCCACCAAGGTCTCGAAGTGGGTCACCAGCGCGGTGCCGAGATCCTTGCGCCGCCATTCGTCGAACACCCGCGACAGGAACGAGCCCCAGTCGTCGGGATCGACCGACCAGTCGGTGACGATCGAATCGGCATGCTCGGGCCGGGCCTGCGGGCTGCCGAGGAGCGGCGCGCGGGCCGAATCGTGCGCCTGCGGCGCCGTCGTCTCGAAGCCGCGCGGCTCGACGATCGGGACCAGCTGGATCACGGTCACGCCGAGCTCGCGGCGCAGGAAGCGATACACGTCGAGCGGCTTCTTCGCGTTTCCCCGGTGAACCGAGACGAGTGCGTTGAAGGGCACGCCGAAGCGGCGCAGCAGCGCAGCCGCGTTCATCACCTTGTCGAAGGTCGGTGCCCCGCCCTTGTTGACCCGGAAAGGATCGTGCAGCGCACGCGGCCCGTCGATGCTGAGCCCGACCAGGAAGCGGTTGTCCTTCAGGAACCGCGCCCACGCCTCGTCGATCAAAACGCCGTTGGTCTGCAGGTCGTTCTCGATTCGCTGCCCGGGCCGCGCGTGCTTCTTCTGCAGCGCGACGACCTCCTCGAAGAAGGCGAGGCCGCGCAACGTCGGCTCGCCGCCCTGCCAGGAGAAAATCACCTCGGGACCGGTGACGCCGGCGATGTACTGACGCACGAACCGCTCGAGCGTGTCGGCGTTCATGTCGCCGGCGCCGAGTCCGTCGGCGCCGGCCCGGCCTGCGGCCGGTCCGCCGGGCAACGTCTCCTTGCTGAGGTAGAAGCAGTAGGTGCAGTCGAGATTACAGCGCGCTCCGGCGGGCTTCGCCATCGCATGAAAGTTTCGCTCGCCGGTCGCGGCGAGCTTGCGCGGGGCGTCGTACTTGTCGGGCACGAGGCTCATGCGGCGAACGAACCGGGAGTCGGCGACCCTCCGCGGCAACGGAGTCGCGAGGCTGCACACACGTCAGCGGAGCCTAGCGCGGGGGACCGCAGGCCAATATGCAGTTGCGGTCACCCGCGTGGCCGCCCGGTCCGATGCCGTGCTTGTGATCCAAACAGGCGCCGCGACTCCTTCATGGCCGAGCGAGACCGGGTATGACCGTGGGCATGCTCGGGGCTTTTTCGTATCGTGGGGTTTCACGCAAACGTTCTGTATTAGCCTTGTTGACTTAGGTGGGGAGCAGCGTGTCTTCGTCATCGGCCTTCGTCGAATTCGCCCGCGCAGTGCGCGAGGCCGATGTCAGCTTCCTGCTGACCAGCCGTGGCCTGCCCGAGTGGTCGGTCCACAACCGAAGCTGCGGCGGTGTCGTGATCCAGCGCGGGCGCTGCGGAGCCGGCATGGTGGCCGACGGCGTGATGGCGCAGCCCGACGCCGTGGTTTTCGTGATGCAGAGCTCGCTCGACCGGCACGCCGTCATGCTCAACGGCGTCCCGGTCGCCCGGCACGGCATCGCGGTGCTGCCGCCGGGCAGCCACTTCGTGTTCGCCAACGCGGTGCCGCACAGCTGGATCTCGCTGACGCTGCCGCTGGCCATGCTGACGCCGGCGCAGGTCGACTGCCTCGCCGGCCGGAGCGGCGGCGCCGCCGCGTCGCTGTTCGAGACGAAGCCGGAGGCCTTTGCCGGACTGCTCGCGCGGATCGACCGAGCGGAAGGCGAGGCGGCGCGTGCGGAGGTGCCGTCCGGCGACTCCCCGGCCGTCGCGGAGCAGATGCACGACGCCGCCACCGCGATCTCCCGGACGCTCGTCGCGGTGATCGGAGCGCCGGAGAGCCGCCATCGGCTCGCCGCGCCGCACCACCACATGATCGTCCGCCGGGCCTTCGAGGAGACGCGCGACGACAACGGCCCGGCGCCGGGCCTCGCCGACCTGTGCGCCGCCGCCGGCGTGTGCGAGCGCACGCTGCGGCGCGCCTTCGGCGCCGTCTACGGCATGCCACCGTCGCGCTATCTCAAGGTCCGGCAGCTCAACCGCGTCCATGCCGCGCTTCTGGATCCGAGCGCGCGCGGACGGATGGTCACCGACGTTCTGACCAGCCACGGCGTCACCGAGCTCGGCCGCTTCGCGGCGCACTATCGGACGCTGTTCGGCGAGCTGCCGTCGCACACCATGCGACGGCTCGAGCGTGCCGCCGAGTGACGGCCGCAGCGGCCATAACGGCCGTGACGGCCGAGGGCGTCAGCTTCGCGTCCATGTTGTCAGCGGGCAACATCACACCCGAATTGTCGTGCCGGCGACCGAAGTGGCCGCTTCTGCATAGTGACCGGAAACGATCCAGGTACCGTCATGGTCGGGCGATCTGCGGAATCGGGGGAGGCCGCGATGGCGGGCGCGAACACCATGCACCGGCAAAGACGGATCACGACGACAGCCTTGGCCGCCGTCGCCTCGGTGGCGCTGGCGGCGCCGGCCGCCGCCGACGAGGGCGGCGTGAGCTTCTGGCTGCCGGGCATCTTCGGCAGCCTCGCGGCGGCGCCGCAGCAGCCCGGCTTCTCGCTCACCTCGATCTACTATCACACGACCGTCACGGCCGGCGACAACGTCGCCCGCGCCCGTGAGATCGGCGCCGGCCGGCTGCCCGTCACGGTAGCGGCGAGCGTCGAGGCGAGCCTGAGCAGCAAGGCCGACATCGCCATCGTCATTCCGTCCTACACGTTCGCCACGCCGGTGCTCGGCGGGCAGGCCACCATCGCCCTGATGACGATCGCCGGCCGGAACACGACCGCGATCGACGCGCGCCTCGACGCCGCCGTGCTGGCCGGGCCGTTCGCCGTGTCGGGCTCGCGCTTCTATGGCATCAGCGAGACCGACACCGGAGTCGGCGATCTCTACCCGCAATTCTTCCTGCGCTGGAACGCCGGCGTGAACAACTACATGACCTACATCACCGGCGACATCCCGGTCGGCAGCTACGACCCGACCAGCATCGCCAATCTCGGCATCGGGCACGGCGCCGTCGACGGCGGCTTCGGCTACACCTATTTCAATCCGGCCACCGGGCGCGAGTTCTCGGCCGTCGCCGGCCTCACCTACAACTTCAAGAATCCCGACACGCAGTACCGGAACGGCGTCGACTTCCATGTCGATTGGGGCGCCTCGCAGTTTCTCACCAAGCAGCTCCAGGTCGGCCTGGTCGGCTATCTGTACCAGCAGCTCTCCTGCGACAGCGGATCGGGCGACCGGGTCGGCTGCTTCGAATCGCGCGTCATGAGCGTCGGTGCTCAGGTCGGCACCATCGTGCCGATGGGCGAGATCCAGGGCTATCTGAATCTCAAGGCGTACAAGGAGTTCGAGTCGGAGAACCGGCCCGAGGGCTGGAACGTGTGGCTGACGCTGGCGCTCACGCCCGCGGCCGCACCGCCGCCGACCGCCACTCCGAGCCGGCGCCTGGCGCTGAAGTAGCGTGGTGCCGGCCGTCGAGGCGAAGCGCGGCTTCTCGCTCCAGCAGGTCGACTTCGACACCGACACCGGCTGATGCGCACCGCCGCGCTCGAGGCCGCGCCCCACGGCCGCGGCGAAGCGGAAGACGGCGCGACGGCGACTTTCTCGTTCCCGCGAGAAATGCCGCGCTTTGAGGCGCCGCTCGCGGGGCACGCGGCAGAGGAAGAAAGTCGACCGGCCGCCGTTGCGGGCTTAAGATCGAGGCGCAGTCGCCGAACCTGCTCGATGGCCCCATCTCAGATACCTCTGAAACCGCCGACGATGGTGTCGCCGTGGTGACGGCCGGTGCAATCGTGGCACCATCCGTGGGCACAGGACACCGCGGCGGGCAAGCGCGCCCTGTCAGGCGATCTTCGTGATCGCTCGGCATCCGGCTCGACAGAGAGCATCGACAGCATCCGGAGCATCGTCGTCCGCGGACGACGGCACGGCCCCGCGTCGCGGCACGTATCGAGCGATCCGGTTCGTGAGGCTGCTCGGTGCCCACGAGAGGATCAGCGAGCCCCCGCAGAGACACTTCACCGACCGACCACTCGTCCTGCCGGTCCGGCAACATGGACCGGTCGTGTGCCCCGATGGCGCGATCTTCGGATCAACCACCGCGGCCCGTGGGCTTGGCCTCGGTCTTTCGCGTGCGCTGTCGCCGCATCCAGGCCGTCACCTCCGCGGGCTTGCCGGAGACCACCTTCAACCACTTGGTCGATCGCAGGCTTTCGTCCGTCTCCGAGCGCCACCATTCGGTGACGATCAGGACGTGCCAAGCCATGCGTCCGGACTTCACGAGACGCAGATTCAGGGCCTCGATCGTGAAGCTGTAGGCCGGGCCGGAGAACCGATGCCGGTCGCGCGTGCAGTCCACGCCTTCGACGGTCCACGATCGGCGCGTATCGCCGATCGCGGCCGCCTCGATCACGAACTCGATGTCCGCGATCGTTCGAGCATTGCCGACCCGGCCCATCACGGAAGGGTCATTCGAACCGCGCGAACGGTGATCGGAACACCGCAGCGGCACCCAACTCGCTCTCGATCTCCAGCAAGCGGTTGTACTTGGCGATACGCTCGCTGCGGCTCGCCGATCCCGTCTTGATCTGCCCGCCGCCCATCGCCACCGCGAAGTCGGCCATGAAGGTGTCCTCGGTCTCGCCGGACCGGTGCGAGATGACGTAGCGCCACCCGGCCTCGCGGCACAGGTCGATCGTCCGAATGGTCTCGGTCACGGTGCCGATCTGGTTGAGCTTGATCAGCACGGAGTTCGCCGACCGCTCGGCGATGCCGCGGCGGACGAAGCGCGGGTTGGTGACGAAGATGTCGTCGCCCACCAGCTGCACGCGGTCGCCGTAGGCGGCGTTCAGACGCGCGAAACCGGCCCAGTCGTTCTCGTCGAGCCCGTCCTCGATCGAGACGATCGGATACTGGTCGAGCCATCGCCCGTAGAGGGCGATCAGGTCGTCGGCGGACTTGCGGCCCTGGCCCGACTTGGCGAGATCGTAGCCGCCGCCGGAATGGAAGGAGCTCGCGGCCGGATCGAGCGCGATGGCGATGTCCCGGCCCGGCGCGAACCCGGCCCGCTCGATCGCCTGCACGATCAGCTCGCACGCCTCGGCGTCGCTCTTCAGGTTCGGGGCGAAGCCGCCCTCGTCGCCGACCGAGGTGGCGTATCCCTTCTCGGCGAGGCTCTTCGCCAGCGCATGGAACGTCTCGGCGCCGTAGCGCAGCGCCTCGGCGAAGCTCGGTGCGCCGACCGGCATCACCATGAACTCCTGGAAGTCGACGCTGTTGTCGGCGTGCTTGCCGCCGTTGAGGATGTTCATCATCGGCACCGGCAGGCGCGTGGCGCCGACCCCGCCGAGATAGGCGTACAGCGGCAGCCCCGAGACCAAAGCGGCGGCACGGGCCACCGCCATCGAGACGCCGAGAATCGCGTTGGCGCCGAGCTTGCCCTTGTCGGGCGTGCCGTCGAGGGCGATCAGCCGGGCGTCGATCTCGGCCTGGCGCGTCGGGTCGCGGCCGACCAGCTCGGGTGCGATCAGGTCGTTCACGTTCGCGACCGCCTTGAGGACACCCTTTCCGCCGTAGCGGCTCTTGTCCCCGTCCCGCAGCTCGATCGCCTCGTTCTCGCCGGTCGAGGCGCCGGACGGAACCGACGCCGACGCCTGATGACCACTGTCCAGCGCCACGTAGACTCGGACGGTCGGATTGCCGCGCGAGTCGAGAATCTCGCGGGCGGAAACGGCTGTGATACGGCTCATGAACCCTCCATCGGCCCGCCACGAGACGGGCCCTTTGCCTCACGTTCGGAACTATGCGTCACCGCCGGAGCACCCCCGGCGCCGAGGCGGATCAGATCAGCACTCCGCCGAGGCGGATCGTCGCCGCGGTAAGGTCATGCTCGTGAAACACCAATAGGCCCGGCGAGATCGGCAGCGTCAACCCGAGCATCGGTCACGCCCCCGACCGGTCCGTCATGCGACAGCGCCCCGCCCGCGGATCACCTGTTGACGATCACGCCGGCCACCAGGCCGAGCCACGTCGCGAGCAGGCAGAGAACGAGTGACAACGATACGTTCGCCCCGGCCAGCAGCCACTCTCCGTCGCGCAGCAGATTCAGGGTCTGCAGGCTGAACGACGAGAAGGTCGTGAATCCACCGCAGATGCCGAACATCAAGAACAATCGCGCATTCGTCGGCAGCAGGAAGCGCCCTTCCGGCAGGGCCAAGGCGGCCACCAAGCCGATCACGAACGATCCGACGATGTTGACGATCACGGTCCCCCACGGGAAGCTCTCCCCGAACAAGCGCGCGACCAGTCCCGAGCACCAATACCGACCCACGCTGCCGAGCGCACCGCCCACAGCGACAAGAAGAACGTCCATCTCCTGCTCTCGCTTCTTTCTCCGCCCGCTCACACGAGGGCGGCCCGTTCCTTCAGGCCCTCGGGGCCGTACTGCAGAACCTGGACCTTCTCCAGCGTGACGAGCCCGCTCGGCATCATGCCGTCGAGCTCCGGCAGGAAGGCGCGGATCTTCTCTTCGGTATCGACGATCTCCACGATCATCGGCAGGTCGAAGCTCAGGCGCAGGATCTTGGCCGTGTGCAGGACGCTCGAGTGGCCGTAGCCCACCGGCCCGCGCAACACGGTCGCGCCCGCCAGATGGGCCTTGCGGGCGGCCAGCACGATGGCCTCGTAGAGGGGCTTGCCCTCGTGCTTGTCGTCCTCGCCGAAGAAGATGCGCAACAGCATCGCGTCCTTGGGGATTTGCATGGGTTGCTCCGTCATCTTGCGTCCTCCAGGACTGGTCGATCGGTGGATGTCGCCGCCGACGGAGCATCGAGCAGCCCCGGCGGGATCAGGTGGCGAGGCAGGAACCACTTGTTGGCGATCAGGGTCGGGATGACAGCGCTGCCGATCACGGCGGCCACCAGCGCCGAGTACTGCCCCTGGTCGATGATGCCGTGCGTCAACCCGAACAGCGACGAGATCGTGCCGAACGTCAGTCCGGTGGACATGAGCAGGGTCGTGTACATCCCCTCACGCCGGCCCGGAAAGGCGCGCGTGACGGGGTAGACGCCGGCCGTTTTGGTCGCCAGCTTGGCCGCGAGCAGCACGAGGAACGCTGCCGGCGCGGCGACGAGATCGGGCACGGAAACGAACGACCCGGCCCGGATGAAATAGAACGGCGTCAGGAACCCGAAGCACAGCGTGCGCAGCCGCCGGATCAGCACATGGTCCTTGCCGACACTGCCCGCCAGGATCATGCCGATCAGATAGGCCGGAAGCACCGCCTCGCTGTCCGCCCAGGTGGCCAGCCCGCCCAGCGCGAACAGGAGCAGCATCAGGTATTTGGTCTCCAGCTCCGACGGCCGGTCGCCGTACTTGTCGAAGAAACGGGCGGTGATCCAGGGCAGCACTAACAGGGCCGCGACGGCCACGCCGACGAACACCAGCGTCTTGTAGCTGAAGGGGGAGAAGATCAGCCCGAGGGCGATCACCGTCCCGAGGTCGGTCACGAAGCACGCCGCGAGCACGACCTTGCCGTAGTCGGTCGCGTTGAAGCCGAACTCCAGCATCACGGCATAGACCACGGCGACCGAGGTGGTGGACATGGCGACACCGGCGAGCCAGCTCGCCATCGGGCTCCACCCGAGCCCGTAATACGCCACGGCCGTGCAGCCGAGGAACGGCACGACGAAGCTCACCAGGCCGATCGCGCCGGCTTCCTTCCAGCGCTCCCGAAATACGCTCGGATCGAGTTCCGCGCCCGCCAGGAAGGTCAGCAGGATCGCACCCGTCCCCGACAGGAACTTGATCCAGCTCTCGTCCGTGCCCAGCGCGGCGCTGCCGATCGCGGCCCCGATCACCAATTGGGCGATGGTGCCGACCACGATCTCCGACAGGGCCGTGGCGATGCCGAACCAGATGGAGACCATGGTGGCCAGGAGTGCCAGTCCCAACCAGAGCGCCGCCTGCGTCCAGAGTGCCGTCATGGCCGTGATCTCTCGCGTCGACAAAAAAACCCGCCATCACGGCGGGTTCATACGCGAGCCCCTCCGCGATGGTCGCGGCAGGAGTCATCAGCCTCTTCGGCAGTTTCGGGGAACTCCATCCCCATCGGGGACAATGAAATCACGCGCAGTTTCAGGCGTCAAGCCGGAGGCCGACCGAGAGCTCGGCGAAGACGAGGATCTGTCATGCGGTCGCAGGCGCGAACTTGCGCGCGGATGGGACGTTTCGGCCATGAACGGAGGCCGACATGATTCCGACCCGCAGCACCCTGTATGCCGTTGTCCTCACCCTGCTTCCGGCAAGCCCACTGCTTGCCGATCGGATGCCGAGCCCGGACGAAAGAGCCCGAATCGAGAGCACCCTCCGGGCGGCCGGGTTCACGTCCTGGGGCGAGATCGAGTCCGAGGACGGCGGGCGGTGGGAGGTCGAGGACGCCGTCGGTCCCGACGGACGACGGTACGAGCTGAAGCTCGACGACACGTTCGCCATCATCCGGCGTGAGCCCGATTGATCCATCAGGGGGCCGCCGCACGATGCTCCTGCCGGGCCGCGCCCCAGACCGCCCGCGCCGCGTCGGCATTCATGACCGCGATGCCCAGTCCGACCACCAGATCGGGCCATGCCGAGGGCCACAAGAAGGCCGTCACCAGCCCGGCAGCAACGATCGCGATGTTCGCCAGCGCATCGTTGCGCGCCGAGAGAAACGCCGCCTTTGTCAGGCTGCCGCTATGGTGCCGGTAGCGCGCCAGCATGAAGGCGCAGGCGAGATTGACGGCGAGTGCGCCCAATCCAGCCAACGTCAGCGGTTCCGGTGCGGGCGGCAGCGGAGCGGTGAGCTTGCCGAGCGCCGTCCAGAGGGTCGCCAGCGCGGGGATCAACAGGATGCCCGCCAGGGCCATCCCGACACGAGCCCGGTTCCGAGCCGACCATCCGAGAGCCATAACGATAAGGAAGTTGACGGATGCATCTTCGAGGAAATCGATGCTGTCGGCAAATAGAGAAACCGACCCGATCACCAGCGCGACATAAAATTCAACTCCAAAGTATGCGAGATTGAGAACAGCGACCCTGGTTACGGCACGCCGGAGCGACAGGCTCTCGTCTGCATCCATCGCCGACATCATTGAAGCCCTTCGTTTACCAAGCCAATCCAGGCCGCAAACATAAGGAGGGTCGGCC
The DNA here is from genome assembly GCF_042682915.1 of Rhodoplanes azumiensis. Lineage (NCBI taxonomy): Bacteria > Pseudomonadati > Pseudomonadota > Alphaproteobacteria > Hyphomicrobiales > Nitrobacteraceae > Rhodoplanes > Rhodoplanes azumiensis. The sequence goes on from NZ_JBHUIW010000004.1 coordinate 172,790, forward strand.
GTTAATTCCTTGCCGGAGTCGCAGCGAGAACCCGCGACAGGAGTCGCCCGTCCGAGGCCGTGAGCCGCCGAAATGTCTTGTCCATCGCGTCTGTCCCGCCGATCCACGGAAAATGACCGTAGAGGAAAGAGAGCTGCCGTTCGGCTTCGTCGACGGGCTCGCCTTCCACGAAATGCTTGTAGATCGCGGCCACCAACCCGCTTCGGTCGGCACCGCCGTAGCAATGGATGAGCAGAGGACGCGGCGCGACTCGCAACACCTCGAGCACCCGCTTGAGCGTTTCGGGCGGCGGCTCGCTCTTGGCATACATGCCGATATCGTAGTGTCGGGCGCCGTGCTGCGCCGCGACCGCTCGCTCGTCCGCGTACCAGGGTTCACCGGCATTGTCGCCGCGCAGATTGATGACCGCCCGGATGCCGAAACGGTCGATCGTCTCCGCCAGTTGCGAGCTGTCAAGCTGAGCCGAACGATAGGCCACTCCTGGCGAAATCGCGTGGATGTTCCCGGTCAGGCTCAGGAACAAGGCCCAGCCGCCGGCCGACAGGCCCGGGGCCAGAACCAGCAGGGCCACGAGAACCCGGCGGCGAACGATCAACATCGACGTCTCCTCACGAGGCGGATCGCACACTATGGCAGCTAGAGGCCGGTCGGTCTGTATCCGCTCTGCAACACGACGGCGACCGACGGTGGGCGACCAGAACGGCGCCGGCCGCGATGCACGCAACACCGAGCCAGTTCGGCCCGGACCGCTTCTCGCCGAGAAGCCCAAACGCGAGAACGGCGACGAGAACGACGCTCAGCCTGTCGATCGGAGCAACGCGCGCGGCGTCCCGTAACGCCTCCGAATGCAGCCGAGCGTCTAGCGCGCCAGGCTTCTGTTCATGGACCGCACCGCGATCAGGCAGCCGGCGCTCGCGACGGCCTGCAGGACGCTGTTGTAGGCCGCCAGCGAAAGCCCGAACAGCCGCCAGACATCGACGTCGCAGGGGCGCGTGGCCTTCCACACCGTCGTGCGGTCCTGGAGCCGGTCGAGAGCCAACCCCTCCGGCAGCTCGCCCTCGCACCCCGGGATTCCCGCCCACCAGTGCTCCTCGACCCCGACGCTGTAGAACGCCAGCACGGCACCGAGGAGAAAGACGACACCACACGCTGCGATCACGCGGATGCGCGCCTGGGCCGAGATCGGAAGCGCCGCCGCGGACCCGGCGAGCAAGGCCGTGACGACATACGGAATTCGCTGGTAGAGGCAGAGGATGCAGGGTTCCGCCCCGAGCAGTCGCTCGCCCGCGAACGCCGCCCCGAGCGCACCGATGCCGAGAACGACAATCACGCCCAGGACCAGCGACGGACGCACGAGCCGCGAGACATCAATCATGCCACCCTCCCGGGACGACGCCCGATCGTGAGCGCGTCCTCATTTCCAGTACTCGTGACGGAAGTAGTTCGAGACGCTCCCGAGCGTGGAGATCGGGGGAACGGCCGCCGCGACCAGGCCGACGATGATCACCAACGTCGCCGTCGCGGCCAGCAGCTCGCGCAGCAGCTTGATGCGCCGGCGCGGCCGGGCTCCGCCGATGTAGTTGCAGAGCGGCTTCCAGTTGAACGCGAGATGCCAGACGACGACGGCGCTGAACAGGATGGCGACGACGTTATGGAGGTTGACCCACGCCTCGCGATCGAGCGCCCACAGATCCCAATCGATGCTCTTGGCGATCCGGCTGCTCGGGGCGATGAACAGCACGACGCCGCTCACGAGAAGCACGACGGCGCTCAGTCCCAGAACGAACACCACCCAACCTCGCTTGTTGAACGGCCTGGCCTCGACCGACTCGCCCACGATGGTTTCTGCTCTCATGTCACCCTCCTCGCGCTCGTCGGTCGGCATGCCATCCGGCGCCTCGCCACGCCGTCCGAACGGCCATCAACGGATCGACGACGACGTCGCGCGGCTCCGGCCCGCGACAACGGCCTCGATGCACGTCATGAAGCGGAGAACGCACGGCGCCCGCAGGCGATAGAAGACCTGCAGGCCACGCTTGTCGCCCTCGACGATTCCGGCCTCCTCGAGGATCGCCAGATGCTTCGACACCGACGAGAAGCTCACGCTCGTCGCGGCGACGATCCGGCACACGCACCGTTCGCCATCCGCGAGATCCTCGACGATGCGCAATCGCGTCGCGTTCCCGAGCGCTTTCAACACGCGCGCCCTGTCCTCGAGCCGCGATCGCTCGCCCGCTCTCGTCGGACGGACGCGAAGCGGCGCTTCCCGGAGGCTGGTCACGGCGGACGGATCTCCGCTGGACATCGGCTCGTCCTTTCTCCGTTCGAGCGGCGCCACTCTTCGGCATCACGGCGTCGACGCTTTCGCCAGATGCCGGTCGAGGATGCGGGCGAACTCGTCGAAGGACATCAGGCCCACGACCTTCTCGCCGTTCACGATGAAGGTCGGCGTCGCCGACACCTTGTGAGCCTTCTGGGCGTCGCGGGCGCGATCGAGGATCCGCTTGATGAGGGCGTCGTCCATCAGGCACGATTCGAACTGTGGCCGCTGGATCCCCGCCTTTTGCGCGATCGTCTCCAGGCTCCCGATCGGATCCTGTGCATCCATCCATTGCTCTTGCGCCCTGAACAGCACTTCGAGCAGCTCCAGGTAGCCGCCGGGACCGGCGCAGCGCGCGACGACGGCTCCGGCCAGCGGCAACTGCCCGAGCGGGAAGTCCCGGACGATCCATCTGACCTTCCCCGCGTCGATGTATTGCGCCTTGATCCGTGGCAAAATCTGGAGGTGGAAATCCGAGCAATGAGGGCAGCCCAGGGAGGAATATTCTTCCACCGTCACTTTCGCGTCCGGGCGTCCTTGCGTCGATTCGAGCAGCCGATCGGCCGGCGCGGCAGCCGGCTCGGCTGCCAGCCGGGAACCTCCGGCCACGAGAACCGCGAGGCACATCCCGACCGCGAGAAAGACCATCCGCTTCATCGTCCACTCCACTCTCGATGGTTCCCGATCGTCGATTCATTTTCTCGATCAGGAAAATAACAGGTCACGAAATGCCTCACATACGTGACTGTCCGGGACTTTCGGCTACACTTGCATCTCCCTGCCGACGGCCGGCCGCGATCTGCTCGCACCGCTGCTCGTGATCGCCAGATGGAGCGGTCCCGACTCGGGGGATAGGGGTGCGTCGTCATGTGGGGCCGGCGAAGTCTCGACGAGCAGACGTCGTCGCTCGGTGATCCCGTGCCGGACGTGATCGAGCATCAACGAGAACGCCGGCAGCCGTTCGGTCCCGAGCGCTCGGAGGCCGGTCGCGGAGACCACGGCCTCGATGATTCCGTCCAGCTCCGATTGGAGTCTGTCCAGCTCGTCCGAGGTCGTGGCCTTGCGAACATCACCGAGCAACTCCACCAGTTGCCGGAGCGCCTGCCCCTGGGACGGCCTCGCGTTCGCCAGCACATGAAACCCGGCCGTGAAGACGGACCCCAGGACGCCGAAGCCGAGCACCGTGTAGTAGATCAGGTCGCCGTACAGGTCGAAGAACGATTTCTCGTCACCGTCGATATATGCGGCAGCGCCGGGGTGAACCGGGATCCGCGCATCCTTCTCGGTCTCCGGCGCCTCGATCCGGTCGGCGGACGGAAAATCCATCGCCAGGCTCGGCCGCATGTCGAACACGAGTCGCGTCAGCTCCGCGACGACGGTGCTCGGCAGCCTCTGGTCGGCGACCAGGAGGTTACGGAAGCCGATCGTCGTCATCGTCTTGGCCGGCCGGTTTCCTCCGAACACGCCGGCCACGATCTCGGCTTCCTCGAAGCTCGACGTCCTCTTGGCGATGCCTCCGGCATCCCCGAGATCCACGAACTGCGGTCCGCGCGTTCCGGTCGACACGGCGGACAAGGCCGTGGTCAACGAGCGACCGTTCGCCGGCCCGACCGCCAGCAGCGCGTCGACGCGCTTCGTCCGCACGGCGTCGCGCGCCTCGACGCTCGTCAGGGCCGTCACGCGAACCGAGCTCTCCCGAATTCCGTGGTGCCGCAGGATGGTCTCGAGAATCCCGTCATTGATCCCCGGACGCCCGATCACGCCGACCGACTTGCCGACCAGATCGCCGACCTGCCTGATCCGGCTGCCCGTCGGCGCGACCAGCAGCACCACGTTGCGGTGAAAGATCGCGACCGCCCGCCCCGTCCCGGGCACCGACGCATCGCTGCGCACGATCGCGAGATCGGCCTCCCCTCCGGCCAGAGCCTTGCCCGCCGCGGCCGGGCTCTCGCGCGAAGATACTTTCAGCCTGATGGAGGCGTTCCCAGTGACGAGCCTTTGGGCGATGCCGGTCACGAGCCGTTCGTCCTCGCTGCCGGGCGGCCCCACGGCCACCCGCAACATCGTCGGCTTACGCAGATAATGGATGCCGGCGGCGACGATCCCGACGAGCAGCAGGCTCAGGCCGGATGCGACGAGCGCACGTCTGAATATCGGTCGCATGAGACGCTCGCTCCTTCGCCGACCGCCGCCCGACCGGATGCCGTCGTTCACGGGACGGAACGGCGGCGTCCGGAACGGCGTACATCGCCCGGGCTTGTCCCGAACCATCCCTGTCTCGGCGACCACGCGCCTTGGCGACGGTCAAATTCGCGTTTCGGGCTGTGGCTCACGGTGATCCGACCGACAGGCCCGAGCCGCCCCCTCAGTCGCGCAGCCAGACCATTCCGACGACGCGGGTGCCGTCGACGAGCTGCACGGCGCGCCCGAAGCGACCGTTCCAGGAGGAACCGGCCTTCAACGCCGCCAGATCGGCGTCCTCCCACAAGTTCCCGACGAGCTTGCCGTCGACGAGAAGCGGCGTCCGCTTGAACCCACGCGGCGTGGTCCACGCTTCGCCCTTCTTGGCGGTGGCGACCACGGCCTTGACGCTGTCGTCGAGCTTGCTGCGCGAGGCGTCCGACGGCGCGGCCTGTTGCTGATAGCCGGGACCGTAGCCCCAGTGCGGACCGCCGCGGCCCTGCGGACCACCACCCCAGCCGGGGCCTCCGTAGGGACGCTCCGAATTCCAGCCGCCCGGGCCGCCCTGCCCGCCCCAGCCGGGGCCCGGCTGCGCGATCGCGATGCCGGCCGCTCCGACGACCAACGCGACGACCGTCGCGCCGACGAGACCGAATGTGCGCTTGGACATGATCATATCTCCTGATGTCGCCCGCGCCCTTCTTACCGCCGTCACGCTGACATCTCGCTGATGGCCCGCCCCGATGAAGCCAGCGCACGGATTTAACAGTCGTCATCTGAGATGCGCAGCGAGGCCCCAGTCCAGCCGGTCGGATCGCGGCATCATGGCGACCTTTGGATCATGCCGTCAGCCGACGAAGAGCACGTGATCTGCCTCCCGCCGGCATCGCGGTCGTCGCAAGCGCTCACGATCGTGTCGCGCTCCGTCTCTCGATCCATCGACAACCCGGGTGACGCACTCGAAATCATCCAGAGGCGCACCAAGCCGATCTTCGACAACGGCGACCCGCGCCGTTCACGGCACATTTGCCGGCGCAAACCGACATGCGGGTCCGTCTCCGAGCTCGATCTGAAACACCGCGTGGCCGATTCCGAAGTGCTCCCTGAGCTCCTCGGCAACATGGTCCAGAAATGCATCCCCAGGATGACCCGACGGGATGACGAGATGAGCCGTGAGAGCATTCGAGGTTGTGCTCAGGGCCCACACGTGAAGGTCGTGCACCTCCGTGACACCATCGAGGCCTTCCATCCATACCTTCAGTGCTGCGTGATCGACGGAGGCCGGAACAGCATCGAGAGCCACCGACAACGAAGCTTTGAGAAGACCATAAGCCGCCCATACGATCACCATGCTGACCAGAATGGCGGTGATGGGATCCAGCCAAGACCAGCCGGTGAACAGCATCAAGGCGGCGGATGCGACGACGCCCAGCGAGACAGCGGCATCCGCCGCCATGTGCAGGAACGCCCCTTCCGAATTCAGGTCACTCTTGCGTCCGGCGCGGAACATGAGCGCGGTTCCACCATTGATCGCGATTCCGAGCAGCGCGACGATGATTACGGCCCCTGCCGGAACCGCGACCGGATCGGAGAATCGCTGGACCGCTTCCCATATGACCGCGCCTGCACCGACGAGAATGGCGACGCCGTTGGTCAGCGCAGCCATGATGGTCGAGCGCCCGAGGCCATACGTGTACTCTTCAGTCGGCGGACGCGTTGCGGCAACGGTCGCCCACCATGCGATCAGCAGGCCGCCGACATCCGTCAGATTGTGCGCGGCATCGGCCAGCAGCGCCAAGGATCCGATACTGAACCCGGCGATCGCCTCGACGATCACGTAACCGGCGTTCAAGCCGACCGCCCATTTGAAGACGGCACTCGCGTCGACCGGCGATGAGACGACGCCGTGGACGTGTCCGTGGTCTTGCTTGTCCGCCATATTCTTCGTCCTTCGTCTCGACGTGTTTCGAATCGGCTCTACTCGGCTCGGCCCACAGCAGGGGCTAGGGCACACGCGCGTCGCGCGCCTTCGCCACTAGCCGATCGGGTCTGCGAGCGGATTCGCCCGTATCTTCTCACTGGATCTCGAACAGCCCGGGTATCGCGCTCGAGATCATCCAGAGGCCCGCCAATACGAGCACGCCGGCGAAGGTCCGCCGTCCCGGGAGCCATCGCTCGAAGCGTCCCACTCGTCCGACCAAGGTTTGCACGTAAGTCGGAGCGACTCCGGCGACGAACAGCAGAACGCCGTGGCCGAGCCCATAGGCGAGCAGCATCGCGGCACCGGTCCACGTCGCCTGTCCGAGGAACGCGCCGGTTCCGGCGAGGCTGAGCGCCGCGGCGAGAGCCGGCGTGGCGCAGGGTGTCATGACGGTCCCGGTCAGCGCCCCGAACGCGGCGGCTCCGAGCCATCCCGACCCGCGCAGGCGATCCGCCACGGCGGGATGAAGGCCGACGGAACACGTGTCGCCGGATCGCCAGAACCACACGCCGGCTGCCGCGAGCAGCAGCCCGACCATGATGGCCCAGGGGCCGCCGGACGCGCCGAAGAACACGCCGAGCCGAGCCGCCGCGAGGCCGAGGGCGACGAAGGCCAGCGTCATCCCGCCGACGAACGCGCCCGACAGCAGGATCGCCTGGCGCCGCGACGACGAGCGGCTTCCGACGAAGCCGATCGTGACCGGAACCGCCGCGACGACGCATGGCGTCGCCGACGACACGATCCCGGCGACGAACGCCGTGAGAATCGCAGCCGCACCGTTCATTGACGCCCCGTCACGGTCATCGGGCCGAGCCCCAGCCGTCGCAAGATGTCGTCGCCGGAGATCGGCCCGAGGTGACGATCGACCTCACGCCCTCCGGCATCGAAGAACACCTGGGTCGGCATCATCTGGATCTGGTACTTGGGGATCAGGCGCCGCCCGGTCCTGGAAAAGAGATCGACCGTGACGACGTTCAATCGATCGCCGTGCTCGCGTGCCAGCACGGCGAGGATCGGAATCATGGTGCGGCAACTCTCGCACCGATCGGATCCGAACTCGACCACGGTCGGCTTTCCGGCCCGGATCGCCTCGGCCACGGGATCGACCTCCGCAACCACGAGGGTCCGATCCTCGTGGTTCAAATGACGATTCGCCAGTGCCATCGCCACGACCAGTCCGATCGCGACGACGACCATCGCCGTCAGGACGAGGCGCCATCGTCGATATCTGGTCATGGGCGACGCTCGATCGCCGCGGAACCGGATCACGTCCTTCGACGTGAACCCGTTACCGAAGGCGTGTCCCGGTCACGCTCAGGCGAGCCACTTGGCGATGTCGTCGGCCTTCGGCAGCCCGCCGGCGTGGACGACCTTGCCGTCGATCACGATGCCGGGCGTCGAGGCGATGCCGTAGCCGGCGATCGCCGCGTAGTCGGTGACCTTCTCGATCGTGACCGCGACGCCGAGCCGGTCGGCTTCGGCCTTGACCATCTCGGCCGTGGTGACGCAGCGCTTGCAGCCGGGGCCGAGAACCTTGACGTCCTTCATGACGACTTGACTCCTTTGTGAACGGACGATTGAACGAGAACCCCACGCGCCGTCACGCCGGCCTCGGCGAGGCCGAACTCGGCCCATGGGCGGGTGCCGCGAACACCTTGCCGCTCAGCACGCCCTTCGCGGTGTTCACGAGGGTGACGCTCCAGAGGCCGACGAGAAGCAGATAGGCCGCGAACCCGATCAGCCAGACACTCTCCAGGTGGAAGGCCTTCGCCAAGGCGTTGCTCGCCGCCGCATAGGCGCCCAGGGGGAACGTGAACGCCCACCACGCCAGCGAGAACGGAAGGTCGCCGCGACGCCGGTATGCGAGTGTCAGGACGATCGACATCGCCAGCCACCACGCCCCGAAGCCCCAGAGCAGATACGCCATGGCGTAGAACGGCTCTCTGACCGCGAGGAACGGCGTCGCATCGACCAGCAAGGTGAGGCTCATCGGAACGACACCGATGGGTCCGAGATTGATCCACACCGTCGGCAGCAGCGCCCCGGGCAGCGGGCTGCCGACGACGAAGCGGGACATCGTCAGCGCCAGGAACGCGAGATAGAGGAAGAAGCCGGACCCCAAACCGACATAGCTGATCAGCAGAATCAGCTCCTTGAGCATCCCGTCCGTTCCATTGGCGAGAACGCTGCCGGTCAGCGGAATCAGCACGAGGCCGACCGGCGGAATGAACATGCCGGGTGTGACGTGCTCGATCGTGACCTTGTCGTTCTGGAACGTGCTCAGCGGCACGACGATGCTGAACACGATCGTGAGCAGCGTTCCCACGCTCCACAGCGCCGCAGCCACCGCAGTGTCGTGCCACAACACCACGAACTGCAGGGAGAGCACCAGCAATGCGATCCCGATCGTCGGGTAGAATTGGGTCATGACAGGGTGCCTGAGCGCCGCCATGGCCTCCGACCGATATCGGAACCAGCGCAAGGTCCAGGGAATCAACAGCGCAAGGAACAATACGACGTTGAACCAATGGAGACCCCTGCCGACGTCCTGCAGCACGGGAATGCGCTGGCCGTAGTTGAAGCTGTTGATCGCCAGCACTCCGGTGCCCATGACCGCAGCGAACCAGGATGGTGCGAAGTTGCGCACGATCGAATCGAAGCCCCCCGACCGGCCGGTGGTCCCGGGACTTGGATGCCCAAACGTCTGTGACATGTGCCGTTCCCTCTCGATCGGAGACCGATCGTTCGCCTGCACTCCGGTCGGCTGATCTCGGCCACCCGGAACAGATCTGCGATCGACGGCCCCTCAGCCCTGGAACAGAAGGTTGAACAGGAATCCCACCGCCAGGATGCCGGTCGCGACCACGGCGACGAAGACGGCGATCAGTCGGGTGGTGAGCACCTTGTGCAAGATGATCATCTCGGGCGCCGAGAGCGCGATGACGCTCATCATGAAGGCCAGCACGGTGCCGAGCGCCGCGCCCTTGCCGAGCAGCGCCTCGACCACCGGGATGATGCCGGCCGCGTTGGAGTACATCGGCACGCCGAGCACGACGGCCGCCGGCACCGACCACCAGGCGTCGCGCCCCATGATCGCGGCGAGCAGGTCGGCGGGAACATAGCCGTGGATGAAGGCGCCGGCCGCGATGCCGGCGATGACCCAGATCCAGACGCGGCCGACGATGTCGATCACGGCCTCGATCCCGGCCTGGAGACGTTCGACGATCGTGACCTCGACATCGGGGATCTCGGCGGCGCTCGAGCGCACGTTGCGGACCCAGTCCTGCAGCCAGCCCTCGAGATGGAAGCGCCCGATCACCCAGCCGGCCACGATGGCGATGCCCAGTCCGAAGCCGAGATAGGCGAGCGCCACCTTCCATCCCAGCAGTGCGAGCAGCAGGCCGAGTGCGACCTCGTTCACCATCGGCGCGGCGATCAGGAACGAGAAGGTGACGCCGAGCGGCACGCCGGCGCTGACGAAGCCGATGAACAGCGGCACGGCCGAGCACGAGCAGAACGGCGTGACGATGCCGAGCGCGGCGGCCGCGACATTGCCGATCCCTTCGTGCCGGCCCGCCAGCAATGCCCGGGTCCGCTCCGGCGAGAACCAGCTGCGCAGAACCCCCATGCCGAACACCACCAGGGTGAGCAGCATCAGCACCTTGGGTGTGTCGTAGACGAAGAACGCGACGGCATCGGCGAGGTGGCTGCCGGGCGCGAGCGGCAACTGGCCGACGAGCCAGTCGGAGAACGGCTGGAGCTGGGCATAGACGAGAACCCATGCGACCAGGAACGCCGCCGTGCCGGCGAGCCAAAGCCCGGTCCGCGGGGCGGTTGCGATCTCGGTGTCGGACGCGGTCATGCGGCAGCCCTCTTCTCACGCGCCGGAAGCGCCAGAACGGCGTCGACGAGCGCGACGACGCGTGGATCGAGATTCGGATTGCGGCGATACCGGACCCACTGGGCATCCCGGCGATCGACCACCAGGCCCACCCCCTTGAGCACCCCCATGTGGCGGGACATGCGCGACTGGGTCGCGCCGAGCTTGTTCATCAACTCGCAGACGCAATGCTCCTGCCCGTCCCACAGGAGCCGCACGACCCCGAGCCGGGTCTCCTCGGCGAGCGCAGACAAGAGGTCTGTCGGATCCATCGTTGCTATCCCGTCGTCAGAGCTGACTCTGATTGGCACTGCCTATACGCATTAGCGTTTATGCGCATATCCGCATATACGGCGCAAAGAGCGGCTTGTCAAGCACCGCCGCCGTCCTTCCGCTCTGTCGGTTCCGGAGGAACGGCTGGATTCCTGTTCTCGCCCGAGCAGCGGAACGACCCCGGCACCCCCTGCGGCGAGACCGCTTGCATCGCTTCCACTATTCTGGCATCTTAGAAATATGGAAGTAAAGAATGCGCTGCTCGGCTTCTCGGCACTGTCCCAGGCGACACGGATGGACGTGTTCCGGCTGCTGATCGCGCACGAGCCGGACGGGCTCGCCGCCGGCGAGATCGCCCGGCAGCTCGCCGTGCCGGCCAACACCATGTCGGTGCATCTCGCCACCCTGGCGCGGGCCGGCCTCGTCACCGCCGAGCGACGCAGCCGCTCGATCGTCTACCGTGCCGATCTCGCCGCCACCCGGACGCTGGCGAGCTTCCTCCTCGACGGCTGCTGTGGCGGGCGGCCGGAGCGATGCGACGATCGTCGCGCGATCGATCTCCCGAGACCATCCCTCGACTTTCCAACCGGCAGGACGAAGACCATGACGGGTCAAATCTACAACGTGCTGTTTCTCTGCACCGGCAACTCGGCCCGCTCGATCCTGGCGGAGAGCATCCTGTGCAAGGACGGACGCGGACGGTTCAACGCCTACTCGGCCGGAAGCCAGCCGAAAGGCACGATCAACCCACTCGCCCTGAAGGTGCTGGAGCGGGCCGAATACCCCACCGAGGGCCTGCGCTCCAAGAGCTGGACCGAGTTCGCGACCCCGGATGCGCCGGTGATGAACTTCGTCTTCACGGTCTGCGACAACGCCGCCGGCGAGGCCTGCCCGGTGTGGCCCGGCCAGCCGATGACGGCCCATTGGGGGATCGAGGATCCGGCCGCCGTCGAGGGCACCGAGATCGAGAAGGAGCGGGCCTTCGTCCAGGCCTTCAGGTACCTGAAGAACCGCATCTCGGTGTTCACGTCCCTGCCGATCGCGGGCCTCGACCGGCTGGCGCTCGGAACCAAGCTCCATGACATCGGCCGGCTCGACGGCGCCACGGCGCAAAGCTCCAAGGTCGCCTGATGGACGTGATCATCTACCACAATCCGCAATGCGGCACCTCGCGCAACACGCTGGCGATGATCCGCAACGCCGGCGTCGAGCCGCATGTGATCGAGTACCTGAAATGCCCGCCGACACGGGCGATGCTGGTCGCGCTGATCGGCCGCGCCGGCCTGACCCCGCGCGAGGTGCTGCGTGAGAAGGGGACGCCCTATCACGAGCTCGGTCTCGACGATCCGGGGCTGTCCGACGACGTGCTCGTCGACGCCATGATGGCGCATCCGATTCTGATCAACCGGCCCCTCGTGGTGAGCCCGAAGGGCGTGCGCCTGTGCCGGCCGTCGGAGCTGGTGCTCGATCTGTTGCCGCCGCAGCAGGGCGAGTTCCGCAAGGAGGACGGCGAGCTGGTGATCGACGACGCCGGCCGGCGCGTCGACGCCGCGTAAAGGAGCCGACATGTCGACGTTCGAACGTTATCTGACCATCTGGGTGGCACTCTGCATCGTCGTCGGCATCGCGCTCGGCCACCTCATGCCGGGCGTCTTCCAGGCCGTCGGGAGCGCCGAGATCGCCAAGGTCAACCTGCCCGTGGCGGTGCTGATCTGGCTGATGATCATCCCGATGCTGATCAAGATCGACTTCGCCGCGCTCGGGAAGGTGCGCGAGCACTGGCGCGGCATCGGCGTGACGCTGTTCATCAACTGGGCCGTCAAGCCGTTCTCGATGGCGGCGCTCGGCTGGTTCTTCGTCGGCTGGTTGTTCAAGCCCTACCTCCCGGCCGACCAGATCGGCTCCTACATCGCCGGCCTGATCATCCTGGCCGCCGCCCCCTGCACCGCCATGGTTTTCGTGTGGTCCAACCTGACCAAGGGCGAGCCGCACTTCACGCTGTCGCAGGTCGCCGTCAACGACGTCATCATGGTGTTCGCCTTCGCGCCGATCGTCGGCTTGCTGCTCGGCCTGTCGGCCATCACGGTGCCGTGGGACACGCTGGTGCTGTCGGTTGTCCTCTATATCGTGGTGCCGGTGATCATTGCCCAGATTTTGCGGCGGCGCGTGATGGGGAACGGCGGCGAGGCCGCCCTGGGGCGCCTCCTGCACACGATCCAGCCGATCGCGCTGATCGCGCTGCTGGCGACGCTCGTGCTGCTGTTCGGCTTCCAGGGCGAGCAGATTCTCGCCCAGCCGACGATCATCGCGTTGCTCGCGGTGCCGATCCTGATCCAGGTCTACTTCAACTCCGGCCTCGCCTATCTGCTCAACCGCTTCGCCGGCGAGCAGCACTGCGTCGCCGGGCCTTCGGCTCTGATCGGCGCCTCGAACTTCTTCGAGCTCGCGGTCGCCGCCGCCATCAGCCTGTTCGGCTTCCAGTCCGGCGCCGCGCTCGCCACCGTGGTCGGCGTCCTGATCGAGGTGCCGGTGATGCTCTCCGTGGTGTGGATCGTGAACTGCAGCAAGGACTGGTACGAACGCGGCGCCGGCACGGCCATGGCCGACGCATCCTCCCGGCCGGCCGCCAATCCGCCGGCGTGAGTCGCGCCATCGCAGTCACGACAACAGGGTCCGGAGAGCCCGGCCCAACGGGCCGGACTCCTCGCTCACGGCGCCCGGCCGAAGCAGCCGCGGCGCATATCTTACGCGACCGCGGAGCGTTCGTCCGGAAGGCAGGCGATGCACAAGAATGGCCGAAGACCGCTCCAGGCCAGCTGATGGAGTGATGCCCGACCAAGGTCCACTCCACGGCACCGCAGCAACGCGTGACTCGAGAGGACGTGACCGGACGATCTGGTCGATGTGGGGGGACGATCGGTCGAACGACGACCCTCGTGAGACCCGGATGCGGACCGCACGGGATGCCTGATCGATCCCGCCCCGCACCCGACCAGGCCGGGAGGGTCGGAGTCGTCGACGCATCCGTGACGCACAACGGGACGTTTCTCTGGCGCCTGCCTGCAATCGATATTAGGATCGTGATCATTAAGAACTGTGCCCGGGAGAGAAACATGATTGCGACGTCGGCGGCGGGCGCGAGCTAGCCATCGCACCGGTTCGTGAGGCCGGTGACGCTTCTGTTTTTCATGTGCGATCGCCACCGCTCGCGCGGTGTCGAATGGGACTTTCACTCCAAAATGCACCGACCGCGGACGCATCGACGTCGCGCGGCGAGGGAGGATGCCATGAAGCGATGTGATCTGATGGTCGAGGTGGGCCGCCGGAGGTTTCTCGGCGGTCTCGGTGTCGCCGCGGCGGGGGCCGCCGCGGCGGCCACCACGGCGCCGCAGGCGGACGCCGCCCCGGCGCCGGCCCTGGTCGAGTATCCCTCGCGCCGGCTCGCCAACCTGTCTCAGCTCAAGGTCGACGAGCCGCTCGCCGTCGCCTACCCGGACAAGGACGCGCCGGGCGTGCTGATCAAGCTCGGCACGCGCGTGCCTGGCGGCGTCGGCCCCGACGGCGACGTGGTCGGCTACTCGACCGTCTGTCCCCACAAGGGCTTCCCGCTCGCCTATGTCAAGGAGGACAAGACGCTGAGCTGCCCCGGCCACTACGCGCGCTACGACTGCGAGAAGGGGGGCCAGCAGATCTGGGGGCACGCGACCCAGAACCTCGCGCAATACGCGCTGCGGGTCGACGGCAAGGGCGACATCCACGCCGACGGCGTCGACGAGCTTCTGTACGGCCGGCTCAGCAACGTGCTGTGAGGAGATCGCCATGACCTACAAGCGCCACGTCGATCGCCTGCCGATCATCCCGACCAGCGCCAAGGAGCACAACGTCACCTGCCACTACTGCATCGTCGGCTGCGGCTACAAGGCCTACACTTGGCCGATCAACCAGCAGGGCGGGTACGCGGCGACGGCCAACAAGCTCGGCGTCGATCTCGGCAAGCAGCAGCCGGCAGAGACGGCGGCCTGGTACGCGCCGTCGATGTACAACGTCGTCAAGCAGGACGGGAAGGACGTCCATCTGGTCATCAAGCCGGATCCCGACTGCGTGGTGAACTCCGGCCTCGGCTCGATCCGGGGCGCCCGCATGGCCGAGAACCACACCTCGCTCCAGCGCGGCACCCAGCTCGCGCGCCTGACCTCGCCGATGGTGTGGCGCTACGGGTCGATGCAGCCGACCGACTGGGACGACGCGCTCGATCTCGTCGCCCGCGTCACCGCGGCCGTGATTGACGAGCAGGGCGAGGACGGCCTGTTCGTCTCGATGTTCGACCATGGCGGCTCGGCCGGCGGCTACGAGAACACCTGGGGCACCGGCAAGCTCTACTTCGGCGCCATGAAGGTGAAGAACGTCCGCATCCACAATCGGCCCGCCTACAACTCCGAGGTCCACGCGACCCGCGACATGGGCGTCGGCGAGCTGAACAACTGCTACGAGGACGCCGAGCTCGCCGACACGATCGTCGCGGTCGGCACCAACCCGCTGGAGACCCAGACCAACTATTTCCTCAACCACTGGATCCCCAACCTGCGCGGCACCTCGCTCGACAAGAAGAAGCGCGAGTTCCCGGGCGAGCCGGTCGAGGCCGGCCGCATCGTCATCGTCGATCCGCGCCGCACCCTCACGGTCTCGGCCTGCGAGACCGAGGCGGGCAAGGACCGGGTGCTCCACCTCGCGATCGAGCCCGGCACCGATCTGGTGCTGTTCAACGCGCTGCTGACCTACGTGGCGGACAAGGGCTGGATCGACCGCGACTTCATCGCGGCGAGCACGCTCGCGGCCGCGCAGGGCCCGGCGCTGATCTCGCGTCCGGGCGGGGGCGGCGTCGACACGGCCGATCCGCTGACCGACTTCGCCGCCGCGGTCGCCGCCAACCGCACCACCCTCGAGGAGGCGGCGCGCATCACCGGCCTGAAGCCCGAGGACATCGTCAAGGCGGCGCAGTGGATCGCCGAGCCGAAGGCCGGCGGCAAGCGCCGCCGCACCATGATCGGCTACGAGAAGGGCATCATCTGGGGCAACGACAACTACCGCACCAACGGGGCGATCGTGAATCTCGCGCTCGCCACCGGCAATGTCGGCCGGCCCGGCGGCGGCGTGGTGCGGCTCGGCGGCCATCAGGAGGGCTACTCGCGTCCGTCCGACGCCCATGTCGGGCGCCCGGCCGCCTATGTCGACAAGCTGCTGATCGAAGGGCGGGGCGGCGTCCATCACGTGTGGGCCTGCGACCACTACAAGACCACGCTGAACGCCATGAAGTTCAAGCAGGTCTACAAGCGCCGCACCGACATGGTGAAGGACGCCATGAACACGGTGCCGTGGGGCGACCGCAAGGCGATGGTCGACGCGATCATGACGGCGATCCGCCAAGGCGGGCTGTTCTCGGTCGACGTCGACATCGTGCCGACCCAGATCGGCCAGGCCAGCCATGTCTGGCTGCCGGCCGCGATCGCCGGCGAGATGAACCTCACCTCGATGAACGGCGAGCGGCGCATGCGGCTCACCGAGCGCTACATGGACCCGCCCGGCGACGCCCTGCCCGACTGCCTGATCGCGGCCCGGCTCGCCAAGGCGATGGAGCGGGTTCTCCGCGAGCGCGGCAAGGCGGCCTATGCGGACCAGTTCAAGGGCTTCGACTGGACGACCGAGGAAGACGCCTTCATGGACGGCTACCACAAGCACGAGAAGGGCGGCGAGCACGTCACCTATGCGCGGCTGCGGGCGATGGGCACCAACGGCTTCCAGGAGCCGGCGACGGGCCTCGACAAGGACCGCATCGTCGGCACCAAGCGCCTCTACACCGACGGCAAGTTCTCCTCGAAGGACGGCAAGGCGCGGTTCATGATCACGCCGTGGCGCGGCCTGCAGGCCGCCGGCAAGGCCGAACAGAAGGCGAAGTACGCCTTCCTGATCAACAACGGTCGCACCAACATGGTGTGGCAGAACGCCTTCATGGACCAGCACAGCGAGTTCGTGACGGATCGCATGCCCTACCCGTTCATCGAGATGAATCCCGACGACATGAAGGAGCTCGGCGTCGCCGCCGGCGACCTCGTCGAGGTCTACAACGATGCGGGCTCCACCCAGGCGATGGCGCAACCGACCCCTTCGGCGAAGCGGCGCCAGACCTTCATGCTGTTCGCCTATCCGACCGGCGTGCAGGGCAACGTCATCAACGGCGGTGTCAACGAACTGGTGATCCCGAACTACAAGCAGACCTGGGCCGACATCCGCAAGCTCGCCGCGGCCCCGGAGGCGACACGCCGGCTCAGCTTCAAGTCGGCCGAATACCGGACCTGACGCGAGGTCGGCGCCGGGATCGGTCGCGGTCCCGGCGCCGACGCGTCATTCCTCGTGCCAGCCCGTCACCATCATCTTGAACAGGCTGCTCACCCGCGTTCCGGTGGTGCCGAGATAGATGTGCGCCACCATGAAGGCGACGATCATGGCGCCGACCATGTAATGCAGCACGGCGACGGGCAGCAGGCCGTCGACCCCGAAGGCGCGCTTGGGCGCGAGGTCCGGCCACATGAAAACGAGGCCGGAGACGATCAGAAGCGGCATCAAGAGATACATCACCACCCAATAGATGATCTGCTGCAGCGCGTTGAAGTTCGCCTCGCGGGTCGGCGGATAGGGATGATGCTCGCCACGGAAGATGCCGTAGGCGTAGAACTTTGTCTGTCGCCAGCAGCGCTCGAAGAAGCCGTCCGGCTTCGGCACGTACTGCCACCAGTTGCCGGAGACGATGTTGGCGACGACGAAGAAGACGTAGAGCGCCGCAACCGCAAGCCCGGCATTGTTGTGCAGCACGACCGCGAGCCGGAACGGCACCAGCGGCGCCTCCGGCGAAGCGAAGTGCAGGCTGGCCCCGGTGACGGTCAGGATCAGCATCAGCACGGCGTTGCTCCAGTGCCAGAGGCGGATCCACAGCGGCAGGATGAAGATGCGCTCGCTCATTTGCTGCCTCCGCGTCCCAGGCCCGCCACCACGCGGCCGAGGCCGTGCAGGGCGACCCCGCCGAGCGCCAGCACCACCAGGGCGATGCCGATGTAGTCGAAATAAGTGTTGCGGGTGGCGCCGATCACATAGGCCTGCCCGAGGATGGCACTGTTGACGAAGCCGAGCCGCGCCCCTTCGGTCTCCGCCTGCCAGCGATAGAGCCGGGTGCGCAACGCGGTGTCCTGGGTGTGGCAGGTCACGCAGTTCTTCTCGGCCCGGTCCTTGTTCAGCACCTCGTGCGACAAGCTGAGCGTCCGCGTGGTGGAGGCGGGCGTGTGGCACTCGACGCAGCGCACCGCCGCCCAATGCCGCTGCGTGTTGGGCAGCCAGGCGTGGATCGCATCGAGATCGGGCCGCGTCTTCGGCACCGGCAGGGCGCGCGCCGCCGCCGCGAACTTCTCGTCCGAGCCGTGGCAGCCGATGCACATCGCGTTGTCCTGCTTCACGATCAGGGCGGGATCGCGGAGCCGTGCCGCCGTCTGGTAGACGTGCGAGTCGTGGCAGCTCGAGCAGGTGAACGTGTCCTTCAGGTTCTTGGCGTGGACGCTGCGTGCGACCTGCGGCTCGATCCGGAAGGTCTTCTGGGCGTGGCACTCGGCACAGGGCAGCGTCTCCGCCTTGCCGCTCGCCGCCCCGACATGCGGGAACTCGCGATAGCCGCCGGTGTGGCAGGTGCGGCACGCCATGCCGGCGTGGATCGACGTGTCGAACTTGGCGATGTCCACCAACAGTCCGGACAACGTCTTCACGTCGATATCGTGACGTGGCAGCATCCGCAGGCCCGCCTCGCTGTGGCAGGCCGCGCACTCGGCGTTCTGCCGGCGCACCATCGCGGCGGTCTCGGGATCGGCGGACGGCAGGCCCTTGGTCTGCGCCGCGGCCGGACCGGCCAGGGTCGCGGCGACCGCCATCACGGCCGCGCCGAAGAGCCATCGAGTCATTGCATGCGACATGGTCCATCTCCGGGAACCGTGCCCGCGGCCGGGACGCAGCCGACGGCCGGAGCATCCCCCGCCGGTTCGGCGGACAGCGCGAACCCCGAAGAATCCTCGTGGAGGATCTGCGCGGTGACGCGCGCCAGCGCGGCATAGAGCGGCTCACGCGACTGAGCGGCGAGCGCGCGACAGTAGCCGGGCGCCCAGACCAGGAGGTGCTCCTCGAGGAAACGCCGGTGATGGTGACGGGCGGCGGCGAGAGCGTCGTCCGATCCTTCGCTCACGGCGGCGTCCTCGGCCGCGCACAGCGCCGCGACGAAGCGCAGCTCCTCGGCGAGCTGGTCGCACGGACCGGCGAAGACTCGCTCGGTATAGCCGGCCGCCTGATAGGCGGCGGCGACCGCGGCCGTCACGGCTCCGTCCACGGGACCGTCACGCCACACCGACTCGTAGGGCGGCGGCGGGCCGTAGCCTTCCTGCAGTCCGCCGAACAGGCGGGTGTGCTCGACACCGAGCCGCAGCGTGATGTCCGGCGCGCCGTCGCGCAACGGCGCGAGCAGCTCCGCCGCAAGCCCGCCGGCCTCGTCGACCGCCGCGCTGCGCGAAAGCCGCGCGATCGTCTCGGCCGACAGCGGCCGGCCCCAAAACTCCGCGAGCAGGCCGTAGACGGCGCTGCGCATCGCGTTCGGAAGCGGATCGGAATGTGGTGTCATTTCTTGGCGATCCCGTAGAACGGCGTCGCCAAGGCGCCCTCGCCGCGATGGCAGCCCATGCAGGTGCCGCGATCGACGGCGCCCGGATAGGCGGCGAGCGGAAACTCCTCCTTGCGCAGATACTGGATGTTGTCGGGAAACTTCACGCCCGAATGGCAGGTCACGCACTGGATCGCCATGAAGCGCGTGTGGATCCGGTGGAAGCGGCTGCCGACCTCGAGGCTGTACTTGTCGCCCGGCGAGACGTCGCCCTCGCGGATGAGATCCGAGAGGATGCCGGCGCCGACCGGCTTCTCGGTCGAGGCGGCGTCCTTGGTGACCGGATCCTTGGTGACGGCGGCCGGCTGCTGCGCCAGCGCCGGCACGACGCTCAGCGCGGCCGCGAGCAGCAACGCGAACAGTGGCTTCATCGCTCGCCTCCTTCCAGCACGTAATAGACCTGCGGACCGGCGCCGTACTCGCGCTTGAGCTGCGCCGCCTTCTTGGTGCCGATCTGCTTGGCGACCTTGGAGGTCGGATCGTCGACGTCGCCGAAGGCGCGGGCATCGACCGGGCAGACGAGATCGCAGGCCGGCGTGTATTGCGGATCCTTGCCGATGCGGTCGGTCTTGCCGTCGGCCACGGCCTTCTCCAACTTGTGCCAGCAGAACGTGCACTTCTCGGCCTTGCCGGCCTGCTTGCGATGGGTCCAGTGCCGCTCCGCCGCCGGCACCGCCTCGACCGGGGTCGGCGCTTCGCCGGGATAGAGGGTCGCGAGCTTCGCCCCGTTGATCTGCGGCACGCCGTAAGGGCAGACCGCGGCACAGTAGCCGCAGCCCGTGCACTTGTCGTAGTCGATCAGAACGACGCCGAGATCGTTCTTGGTGATCGCCTTGAAGCCCGCCTTGTCGCAGGCGAGTTTGCACGGGGCGTTCTCGCAATGCATGCAGTTCATGGTGACGAAGGTGCGGTAGACGTTGGGGAACGTGCCGCCCTCGGACTCCACCATCACGTTCCACGGCGAGTCCGGCGTGAAATGGTTCTCGACCGCACACGCCGCGACGCAGGCCCGGCAGCCCATGCACCGCTTGGTGTCGATCACGCGAACGAGCTTCATGATCGCGGCTCCTCTCAGGCCTTGGTGATGCGGCACTTGGTATCGTTGAACGAGTTCATTCCGGAAATCTTGTCCGGATGGAGCTCGAGCACGCGGTTCACGGCGATGCCCTTGCGGGCATAGGCCGGGAAGACTGGCAGCTGGTGGCCGTAGTGGTAGGAGATGCCGACCGTGTCGGGCCGGATCCCCTCCGTGAACTTGCAGCGGCCCTTGACCTTCCCGACCCGCGTTTCGATCACCACCTCGTCACCGTCGGCGAGTCCGAGCGTCTTCGCCGCCGTCGTATTGATCAGCACCCGATTCTCCAAAGTGTCCTTGCCGAGCGCGAAGTTCAGGATCGGATTGGTGTTGCTGCACGCCATCTGGTTGCGGTACATGCTCTTGAACGTGATCAGGTAGAACGGCATGTCCGCCGCCTCCCGGTGCGGCGTCGGGAAGGCGTGCTCCTTGCGGGGGATCGGCGAGTAGGCGATCTGGTACTGCGCGACGTCGATGTTCTTGATTCCGTTCTTCTCGACCGTCTGCTTGACCTTCTCGAAGGTGCCGGCCATGGAGTCGGCGTAGAGCTGCATCTTCGGCTTGCCCGGCCCCTTGTACTTGTCCTCGACGCCGGACATGTAGACACGCTGCGGCGTCTTCCTGGACGCGACGAACCCTTCCTTGACGGCGATGTCGAAGGACTTGCCGCCCGTGGCGTTGAGCCAGATCGTCTCGACCGCCTCGCGCGGGGTGTAGTCGCGGCCCTTCTCGAATTTGTGGGTCTTCAAGCTCCATCGCTCGTTGAGAGCGTCGACATAGGCGTCGCGGATGCCGAGCCGCTTCGACAACTCCCACAGGATCGTGAAGCCGTCGTGCTGGAGGTTGTAGGGATTGACGATCGGCTGCCGAATGCCGGTGTTGCTGGCGAACGGATGCGATCGCGTCGGCGCGAAGTGCCAGGACTCGAGGAACCCGAGGTCCGGCAGCACGATGTCGGACATCCAGGCCGTCTCGGTCATGTGGATCTCGATGGTGACGTTGAACGTCTTCTCCATCGATTTGAACTGCGTCGTCGTATCGGAGGTCGAGACCGGCCGGTTGGTGGCGTAGAAGATCTGCATCTCCGGCTCGTAGGGCAGACCATAGGCTTTCGGATCCAGCACCGTCAGCGCGACCTGCTGGCAGACGTCGTGATGGCCGTTGGGGAAGTAGACGCTCTTGGCGAGGTCGACACGCTTGGGCGGATACTCGCAGTAGGCCGGCGCCATGTAGGCCGGGCTGCGGCCGACCGGCCCGAGAATCATGCCGCCGACCGCGTCCGGATTGCCGATCAGCATCTGCAGGATCAGGCCGGAGCGCCAGTTCTGCACCCCGAACTCGCGCGCCGTCATGCCGCGCCAGGTGTGGATCATCACCGGTCGGTAGCGGTGGGTGAGATCGCCCACCTTCGTGGTCGTGCCGATGCGGGCCTCGCGGGCGATCATGCCGGCGAGCTCGCGGATCGTCTCGGCCGGCACACCGGCGATCTCGCCGGCTGCCTCGGGCGTCATCTCGGCGAGGCTCTCGGCGAACACGTCGAACGCCGTCTTCACCGGCTTGCCGTCGACCGTGAAGCTGCCGCGCAGCGTCGGCACGACGCCGGCCTCGAACGGCCTGGCGCTCTTGCTCACCGTGTCCCACACCAGCGGCTTGTCGCCGGCCCTCAGGATGCGCCCGTCGGGACCGACCAGCTGGGGCGCGTTCGTGTAGGTCACCAGGAAGTCGGTGTCGATCTGGTCAGCGTCGATCAGCAGCTTGGACAGCGCGAGCACGATCGCGACGTCTTTGCCGGGCCGCACCGGGATCCACATGTCGGCCTTGGCGCCGACATGCGAGAGCCGGGGCTCGACCACCACCACCTTCATGCCGCGCTCGCGCGCGTCGGTCACGGCGTGGTCCATCCAGCGCGCGAACTGCTCGGCCTCGAAATAGTTCGAGCCGAACACCACGAACAGATTGCAGTGCTCGATGTCCGGCAGGAAGCCGTGATAGCCCCAGGTGATGTCGTCGGCGACGTGACGGGCGGATTCGCACGTCGTCGTGCGATGGATGATGTTCGGCGTGCCGAAAGCCTTGCCGAAGGCGAGCGGGAATTGGTCGCCGATGAGGTACTTTCCGTGGCCGTGCTGCCAGATCAGCTTGGACGGGTTCGTCGCCTTGATCCGCGCCATCCGCTCGGTGATGGTCGTGAACGCCTCCTCCCAGGAGATCTCCACCCACTTCGGATCCTGGTCGAGTCCCTTCTTCGGGTTGGTGCGCTTGAGCGGCGTCTTGAGCCGGTAGGGATTGTACATCTGGAAGGCGCCGGCGACGCCCTTCGGGCAGATGCCGTGATTGTACACGTCGCGGCGCGCCGGATCGGGGCCGATCGAGCGGATCACGCCGCCGACCCTCTGCACCTCGATGCCGCAGAAGTTCACGCAGTGAACGCAGATGCTCTTGATGCTCTCCGCCGCGAGCGGCTGGGCGGCAGCGGGCCGCAGCGGTGCGAGCATCGGAAGGGCGCCGGTCGTGGTCGCCAGAGCGGCGAGCGAGGCGAAGCCCTTGAGCAGATCACGTCGGGAGGCCCCCGCCGACGCGGAGCGGGCCGAGGCATCGGGGGCGCCATCCGTCGCGAAGGTGAGAGTGAGCGGCGCAGGCGACGCTGTCATGGGCATATCCTCTCGACGATCCGGCCATGGGCACGGCAAACGGGTTCGCGGGCGCGGCCGAGACCGCGCCGAATGAGCTGTTCGGATCGGGGGTAAGGTGCGGGATCCGCCTCCGATCGGAGACGGCCTTCAGGGGACGGCCCTCCACGGAAGGATCGCGTCATCGTCTCGCGCGGAGGCACGATCCGGATGAGTCGGTCCCGTTCGGTACGGACGGCGGCGATGGCTGCTCATGAAAGGCACGCGGTGGGAACCAGTGCCGCGCAGCATAGGGGTCGCACTTTCGAACGCCTTGAGAAAACTCAATAAGTCGTTGTTCCAATTTGGTAACGTCGATCGTCGCCAGCCGCCGGAGCGGCACCGGAGCGTAACGCCTCGCCGGTGCCGTTACGCTCCGGTAACATCCTCGACGCCGCGTTACGCAGGAGGGACACATGCGTCGGTTCCTGATCTCGCTGCTCTTCGCGATGCTGTGCGTCGCCCCCGCGAGCGCCGACCCGCCGATTCGGTTCGGCCTCACGGCGGCGGTCGTGCGAGAGCATCTGGATCTCTATGATCGTCTCGCCGCGTATCTCGGTCGCAAGGTCGGTCGCACCGTCCAGATCGTCCAGCGCCGCTCCTATCGCGAGGCGATGGAGCTGATCGAGAACGGCGAGCACGACTTCGCCTGGATCTGCAGCCTGCCTTACGCGAAGTACCGCGACTCGCGGCGCATCGGGCTGCTCGCCGTGCCGGTGTTCCGCGGCGAGCCGCTGTATCGCTCCTATCTGATCGTGCACCGGTCGAGCCCGGTGAAGAGCATGGCGGAGCTGGAAAAGCGCGTGTTCGCCTACTCGGACCCGGACTCGAATACCGGATACGCGGTGCCGCGCCGACAGATCCACCAGCTCGGACGCAATCCCGACAGCTTCTTCCGCCACGCCTTCTTCACCTACGGGCATACCGAGCAGATCGAAGCCGTCGCGGCACGAGTGGCGGACGGCGCCGCGGTCGACTCCTATGTCTGGGAGTTCCTGGCCCGGCACGGATCGCCGCTGACCAACGACACCCGGATCGTCGCGCAGTCGGAGCCCTACGGCTTTCCGCCGCTGGTCTATCGGACCGGCGTCGACGCGGCGTTGCGCGACGCGATGGCGAACGCTCTCCTGACCATGGACAGCGACCCCGACGGCCGGCGTCTCCTGGCCGAGCTGATGCTCGACCGCTTCACCACGCCCGATCCCGCCCTCTACGACGGAGTCGGCCGGAACATCGATCCCCCCTGATGCGCTTCCCGCGGTCCCCGAGCCTCTCGGTCAAGCTGCCGCTCGTCCTCAGCCTGGTCGTCGCGACCGTGGCGGCGACGATCGGGGCGGCGATGGTCTATCAGGACCGCAGCCGATTGCGCGACGAGCTCGAGGGCAAGGCCCTGCTGCTCGCCCGCTCAGTCGCCGTGACGACGCCGGATCTGCTTCTGCGCGGCGACACCTGGACGCTCTACAAGGTGCTCCGGCAGATCACCCAGGGCACCGAGCGCGATGGCGAGGCGGCGACCGTGGCCGCCATGGTGCTCGATCCGGCGGGCCTCGTGCTGTCGCATCTCGACCCCGCCGCTTTTCCGATCGGGCTGCCGGCGGCCCCTGAAGGCTCCGCCGAGCATCGTCTGATGCGGATCGCCATCGCCATGGCGGCACCCGGCGTGCTCGACGGGGACGGCTTCGTCGAGGGCGTCGCGCCGGTCCAGACGAGCGGACGGACCATCGGGATCGTCCGGGTCCAGGTCTCCACACATGAGCTCGATCGGGCGACACGGAGCGCGGGCTTCACCGTGCTGCTGCTCACGCTCGGCATGACCCTGGTCGGCAGCCTGATCGGAGCGGTCTGGTCGATCCGGGCCGTTCGCCCGCTGCGCACCTTGGCGCTGTCGATGGAGCGGATCGGTCGCGGCGAGGTGACGTTGCTCCCGGTGTCGCGCCGCGACGAGATCGGCCAGCTCGTCGACAGCTTCAATCGCATGGCCGTCGAGCTCGACGAGAAGCGTCGGCTGGCGGCGGAGCTCGCCGCGAACGAGAAGGTGATCGCGCTCGGGCGGATCGCCGCCGGCGTCGCCCACGAGGTCAACAATCCGCTCGCCGGGATGTTGAACTGCCTCAGCACCCTGCGAGCGAAGGCGAACGACCCGGAGCTGGTGGCGAAATATCTGCCGCTGATCGAGAAGGGGCTGCGGCGCATCGGCGCCTTGGTGAAGGATCTTCTGATCGAGCTGCGCGTCGAGGACGCGCGGGAGCCGGCCGATCCGTCCTGCCTGGAGGACATCCGCGATCTCGTCGCGGCCGAGATCGATCCGACCCGCATCACGCTCGCCTGGGACAACGGCCTTCAGCCGGGCGACCTCCTGAACCGGCCCAAGATGCAGCAGGTGCTGCTCAACCTGATGCGCAACGCGGTCGACGCGATGCCGGAGGGCGGCCGCCTGGCGTGCCGGTTCTGGGGCGAGCGGACCGACCTGTGGTTCGAGGTGACGGACACGGGCCACGGCATCGAGCCGGCGAACCTGCGCCGCATCTTCGACCCGTTCTTCACCAGCCGGCCGAACGGCACCGGCCTCGGCCTGTGGATCGTGCTTCGGCTCGTCCGCTCGATGGGCGGCAGCATCGACGTCGACAGCGCCCCTGACCGCGGCACCACGTTCCGCATCCGCATTCCCCGGGAGACCGACCTTGTCCCGCAGCCAGCCTGATCCTCATCCGATCCTGATCGTCGAGGACGACGAGATCATGCGTGTGTCGCTGGAGGACCGCTTCCGGCTGGAGGGATTTACGGTCGTCTCGGCGGCGACGATCGACCGGACGCGCCGCGAGCTCGAGCTCGGCCCGAAGCCGTGCCTCGTGATCACCGACGTGCGGCTGCCCGACGGCAGCGGGGCCGAGATCTTCGAGCTGTGCCGCACCACGCTCCCCGGCGTGCCGGTGGTGGTCATGACGGCGTTCGGATCGGTCGCCGACGCGGTGCGCCTGGTGAAGGCCGGCGCGCTCGACTACCTGGAAAAGCCGTTCGATCTCGACGATCTCGTCGATCTCGTGCGTGTCACGGTCCGCAATCCCGAGCCCGGCGACGACCGCAGCCTGCGGAGCAGCCTGGAGGAGGCGGAGCGCGCCGCCATCGTCGATGCGCTCGCCCGCAACGATTGGGCCGTCACCAAGACGGCCCAGGGGCTCGGCATCTCCCGCAAGAGCCTGTGGGAGAAGATGCGCCGCTACCGGATCGAACGCTGACGAGCGCAGGCCCGTGGCCGGCGCGATTCACGCGCCCGCGGCGCACGCCGCCGACGGTCCGGGAGGCCGCTCGGCTCGGCCCCCGACGGCCCCTCTCGACGAGACGCCGCGCCACGCGGTCCCCGAGAAGCACCGGCGATTGTGACCCACATCAATGCGCTCTCGCGCCGTCGCGGTCCGTTGAGGACGGGAGGGGCCATACGAGGATTCTGCCATGTCGAAGCCCGAAGTCGTCATCTGCGCGCCCGTTCGCACGGCGATCGGAACTTACAACGGCTCGCTCAAGGCGACGCCGGCGGTGCAATTGGGAGCGACCGTCATCCGGGAGACGCTCCGCCGGTCGACGGTCGATCCCGCGAAGATCGAAGGAGTCGTTTTCGGCAACGTCATTCAGGCCGGGAACAAGATGAACCCCGCACGCCAGGCCGCCGTCGCCGGCGGCGTGCCGGTCGGGGCGCCGGCCATGACCGTGAACCGCGTCTGCGGCTCCGGCGCCCAGGCCATCGCCTCGGTGGCCCAGGACATCTGGCTCGGGCTCGCCAAGGCCGAGGTCGCCGGCGGAATGGAGAACATGGACACGGCGCCCTACCTGATGACCGGCGCCCGATGGGGCTATCGCATGGGCGACGCCCAGATCTACGACGCCATGCTGCGGGACGGCCTCAACGATGCCTTCTCGGATCAGCACGCCGGCTGGCACACGGAGGATCTCGTCGCGAAGTTCGGGATCAGCCGGGCCGATCAGGACCGATGGGCGGAACGCTCACAGACGCGGTTCTCCGCGGCCCAGGCCGCCGGCCGGTTCGACGCCGAGATCGTTCCGGTCGAGATCCGGGGCCGTAAGGGGCCGGAGCAGTTCGCCCGGGACGAGCACAACCGGCCCGACACGACGCTCGAGTCGCTCGCGAAGCTGAAGCCGGCGTTCCGCAAGGACGGGACGATCACGGCCGGCAATGCGCCGGGTCTCAACACCGGTGCGGCCGCCATGATCGTGGCGGAGCGTGCCTTCGCGGAAGGCGCCGGCCTGACGCCGATGGCCCGGCTGGTCGCGTTCGGGCTCGGAGCGGTCGACCCCGGCATGTTCGGTATCGGACCGGTGCCGGCCGTGCGTCAGGCCCTCGACCGCGCCGGCTGGTCGATTTCCGCGATCGAGCGGATCGAGATCAACGAGGCGTTCACGGCGATCACGCTCGCCGTGCTGCGCGAGCTCGGCCTGGCGGAGGACATCGTCAATGTCGAAGGCGGCGCGATCGCCCACGGGCACCCGATCGGTGCGACCGGCGCGATCCTGACGACGCGGCTGCTCCATTCCATGAAGCGGGACGGGCTGAGCCGCGGCATCGTCACGCTGTGCATCGGCGGCGGCCAGGGGATCGCGCTGGCCCTCGAAACGGTGAATTGACCCGGCCGAGGCGGTCCGGGCCGGTGGATCCGGTTCGGACCGTCGATCACTCCGCGTGGGAGCCGGCTTGCAACACCCCGGGCGGCGGCGGACGGCCAGATATCTCGTCCCGCTCCCGGACAGGAGTCGCACGCGTCGACTATCGACGCACGACGGGGCGCAGCGCGATCGCCATGGGTGGCGCTGCGTCCGACCCTGCGAGGTGGAGATCGGTCAATCGGCGTTCTTCGTGTCGGACAGCCCTGCCGGCCGCTCGACGGACCTCTCGTGGCTGATCGCAATCGCGCTCAGGTCGGTGCCGGCGTCCCTCGACCCGCCGGCTTTTCGCTCGCTGTACCGGTCGGTCAGGTAGTCCGCGCGGTCGCGCACCAGCAGCGTGAACTTCACCAGCTCCTCCATCACGTCGACGACACGATCGTAGAGGGGCGACGGTTTCATGCGCCCCGCGTCGTCGAACTCCTGAAACGCCTTCGGCACGGACGACTGGTTGGGAATCGTGATCATCCGCATCCACCGACCGAGAACACGGAGCTCATTCACCGTATTGAAGGATTGCGACCCTCCCGAAACCTGCATGACGGCGAGCGTTCGCCCTTGCGTCGGCCGTATCCCGCCCACCTCGAGGGGCAGCCAATCGATCTGGCTCTTGAAGAGTCCCGTGATCGTCCCGTGCCGTTCGGGCGAGCACCAGACCTGGCCTTCCGACCACATCGACAGCTCGCGCAGCTCCGCAACCTTCGGATGGCTCGGAGGCACGGTGTCGGGCTGGGGCAGGCCCCGCGGGTCGAACACGCGGGTCTCGGCGCCGAAATGCTTCAGGAGGCGTTCGGCTTCCAGTGTCAACAAGCGACTGTAGGAGCGCTCGCGCAACGACCCGTAGAGCAGGAGAATTCGCGGAGGGTGCGCCGACACACGTGTCGGCTGAAGCTTCTGCCAGGACGGCAGGTCGAGGTGCTCGACCGCCGCGCTCGGAAGATCGTCCATCATTCGACCCCTTCTGGTAGTGCTGGAGAGAGAGATTCATGAGCGTGGCCGATCGCCGCCGCGGCGATCGACGAGCAGCAAGGCCGCGGGTCCGACGAGCGCACCAAGCCCCATGGCGGCGAAGGCGGCGCCCCATCCGGCTCCGGTTCCGGCGCCGACGCCGCCGAGCACCCAGCCGAAGGCGAGAGGCCCGGCGAAGGCCCCGGCGAACCCCACCATCGAATAGACGGCCATGATCGCGCCGCGCTGGCGGGTGTCGCCGGTGGCCACCACGGAGGACGTCAAAGCCCCCGATTCCGCCGCCACTGCGACGCCATAGACGAGACAGAGTCCGATCAGCGCCGCCGAGACGACCTCGCCGGCCGCGAACCCCACCACCGGCGCGAGCGCCGCGGAGCCGATCATGACGCTGACGATCCAGCGGCGGCGGCCGATTCTCAACGCGAGCTCGTTGCCGCCGACGCTCGCCGGCAGCAGGAGCAGGGTCAGGACCGCCGCGACGAGCGTCGGCTCGATCTGAAGCGGATCGCCGGGCCGCCGCGCGTAGGCAAAGGTCAGGAAGGCGACCGCCCAGGACCACAGGCCAAAGAGCTCGAAATTGTGCGCCCCGTAGGCCACGGCTCGGGCCATCACGGCACGGTCACGCAGCACGGCACCGAACGGCTGCCGACCAGGGTCTTGCGGCGCGGCAGTTCGCCGGCGCGCTCGCCCGCGAAACACCATGGCGACCGTGACGGCGGCCGTCACGGGCCCGATGGCAGCCAGGCCGAAGGCCCAGCGCCAGCCGAGCCACGTCGACAGAAGGCCGATCATCGCGAACGAGAAGCCGGTGCCGATGGCGTAGCTCGAGGTGTAGAGGGCGACGGCGCGGGACTGCGCCGCCCCCTCCAGGCGGTCGGTCAGAAGTCGCAGTCCCGGCATGTACGTGCCGGCCAGACCAGCCCCCATGATCACCTGGAAAAGCAGAGCCGACCAGAAACCATGGACCAGAAGTGCGAAACCGAGCGCGCCGATCGCCGTGGCGAGCATCGAGGGCAGATAGACGCGAAGCGGATCGGTCCGGTCGGTCCGCGTCACCAGGACCGGCACGGCCAATCCGTAACCGGCGTAGAAGGCGCCGCTGACCCAGCCTGCCTGCGAGGCGGTGAGATCCCATGCCGCACTCAGCGACGGGAGTTGCGCCACGAACCCGGCATAGGCGGCCATTCCGGCGACTTCGGCCGCGCAGACGAGCGCGACGAGCGGCTTGGCGTTCATCCGCACACCATCCTCGGCGGCCAGACCCGATGATGGTCACTGCCCGGGCTGGATACTTTTCTGCACGAGGCGCAGCCCGTCGATGCGACGCGCCATGCGTCACCCGCCGCAGCAGGACGGGCCGCAACAGGCGCCGGCGACGCCGGGCTTGCGGGCGCGGATGAAGGCGCCGAAGAACTTGCCGTCCAGCTCGGCGGCCAGGGCGTCGACGTCGTGGCCCTTGCCGACCAGGAGGTCGCGGGCGTCCTCGACCTTGTAGACCCGAGTGGGCTCGATGGCGATGTCGACGAAGCCGGCGGCGGCGAGCTTCGCCGCGTAGTCCGCCTCGTCGAGCGCGCCGGCCAGGCAGCCGACCCACAACAACATGTCGGTGCGCAGCGCCGCAGGAATGTCGCCGCGCGTCACCACGTCGGACACGGCGAAGCGGCCGCCGGGCTTCAGCACGCGGAACGCCTCGCGAAGAACCCGGTCCTTGTCGCCCGACAGGTTGATCACGCAGTTCGAGATGATCACGTCGACCGTGTCGTCGGGCAGCGGGATCGCCTCGATCTCGCCCTTCAGAAACGCGACATTGTCGAGCCCCGCCTTGCGCTGGTTGTCGCGCGCGAGCGCCAACATTTCGTCGGTCATGTCGAGGCCATAGGCCTTGCCGGTCGATCCGACCCGGCGCGCCGACAGCAGCACATCGATGCCGCCGCCGGAGCCCAGGTCGAGCACCGTCTCGCCCGGCGCCAGCGCAGCCAGCGCCGTCGGGTTGCCGCAGCCGAGCGACGCCAGCAGCGCCTCGGCCGGCACGCCCTCGGCTTGGCCCGCATCGTACAGATCCGTGGTGATCGGATCGCAGCCGCCGCGACCCGATCCGCAGCAGGCACTGCCGCCGCCGGCGACCTGCAGGGCCGCCTGGGCATACTTCTCTCGCACGACGTCCTTCACGTCCGGTCCGGTCATGGCCGGCCTCCTCTCAGCAGCAGGTGATGTCTTCCGGGCGCACGACCTTGGTGCGCGTGCAGCATTCGGCGTAGAGAAAGGCGAGCAGCTCGCCGAGCGCCACGGCGTCGGCCGTGTAACGCAGGAACGTGCCTTCGCGGCGGACCTTCACCAGGCCTTCCGTCTTCAGCTTGTCGAGGTGATGAGACAGCGTCGACGGCGTGATGCCGAGGCTCTCGCCGATCTCGCCGACGACGAGCCCCTCGGGATGGGCGGAGAGGAGGAGCCGGACGATCCGCAGGCGCGGCTCCGCCCCCATCGCGGCCAGCATGTCCGCGAAGCGGACCACCGCGGCATCGTCTGGGGCATCGTCCGGCATGGCGCCTCCTATTTTTCTATTTCTACCATTATCGAATTATAAAGTCCATCCCTCTTCCAAGCTGACGCGCGAGTGTTCACCCGTGCCGCCAGACCTTCACGGACGAGACGACGAGGATCAGCGCCAGGATCGGCAACAGGACGGGATCCGGGACGATCCCGAGCAGGCGCCCCCCGACGAAGGTGCCGGCGATCGATCCGGCCGCCATGACCAGCACGAAGCTCTTGTTCCGGGCGACGACCGCGAAGGCGCTGTCGCGGCTGTAGCGGGTGAAGCCGACGATCATGGTCGGCAGGCTGACGGCCAGCGACAGGCTGCCGGCGAGCTTGATGTCGGCACCGAACAGCAGGACCAGCGTCGGAATGAGAAGCTCACCGCCCGCGACACCCATCAACGACGCGACGACACCGATCGCGAACCCCGCGACGATCCCGGCGACGATCTGCCATCCCCCCGAGAACAAGGGCTCGGCCCCCGTCGTCCCGTGCCCGAGGACGAGAACCACGGCGATCAGCACCAGAAGAACGGCGAGGACGCGGTAGAGGGTGCGCGAGCCGAGCTTCGTCGCCCATCCGGCCCCCAGCCACGCGCCGAGCAGGCTGCCGGCGAGCAGGTTGACGATCGTCGGCCAATTCGCCGCGACGGTCGCGAACGGCACCGTCCCGGCCCGGAACGGCAGGGCCGTGGCGACCACCACGAGGCTCATGGCCTTGTTGAGGATCACGGCCTCGAGGGCGCGAAACCGGAACGGCCCGATGAGGAGCGGCAGCCGGAACTCGGCGCCGCCGAGGCCGATCAACCCGCCGAGTGTGCCGATGAGGGCACCTCCTCCAAACGCGGCAGCCGGGTTCCGCCCTTCCGAGTCCGTCATCTCATCAGCCCAAATCCGGGACGGCGAGATGTCTATGCGCCGATGCATGCGCCGGCAAGCTCATCCTCGCAGCACGCGCGGCGATCGGAAAGACACGAGGCAGGTGATGGGCGTCTCGCCCCGATCGCGCGACGTTTCGTGGGGAGATCCACCGGACTCCGGCCGACCAGGGACCAGGTTCGGTTTCAGGCCCTGCCCTCGATCAGGATCCGCACGCGAATCGAGCACCGGTCTTTCGGCACGACATCCAGTCGGCGACGGCTTTCGGGACGCGCGGCTCGCCCACCGTGGGAACCGCGCCTCATTCGTGGCGCAAGGCCTCGATCGGATCGAGATGGGCGGCGCGACGGGCCGGAAAATAGCCGAAGACGAGCCCGACCACGGCCGAGAAGCCGAAGGCGATCAGGATGATCCAGGGATCGAGCAGGAACGGCACCTTCAGCCGGCTGGTGGTGAGCCAGGCGAGGCCGAGGCCGAGCAGAATGCCGACCAGCCCGCCGAACAGGGACAGCACCGCGGCCTCCACGAGGAATTGCCGCAGCACCTGGCCTTCCAGCGCCCCGATGGCGAGTCGGATGCCGATCTCGCGGGTGCGCTCCGTCACCGAGACGAGCATGATGTTCATGATACCGATGCCGCCGACCAGCAGGCTGACCGCCGCGACCGCGCCCAAGAGACCGGTCAACACCAGGGTGGTGCCGACCGTGGTCTGCACGAGCAGCTTCATGTCGCGAACCGCGAAGTCGTCCTCCTCGCCGGGCGAGATATGGCGGCGCTCGCGCAGCAGCCGCTCGGTGTCGGCCTGGATCTTGGCCGTGTCCACCCCGTCCTCGGCCGCGATGTAGATCGAGCCGAGGTCGGTGTTGCCGACGACCCGGCGGTGGAAGGTCCGCAGCGGAACCAGCAGCACGTCGTCCTGGTCGGCGCCGGTGCTCGACTGCCCCTTGGGCTCGAGCAGGCCGATCACCTCGCACGAGACGGTCCCGAGCCGGAGCGTCTGACCCACGGGATCGTTCGGCCCGAACAGCTCCTTTCGCACGGTCGCGCCGACGATGCAGGCCGCCCGGCCTCCGCGGATCTCGGTGTCGAGGAACTGGCGCCCGGACGCGAGCTGCCAGTCCTGGGTCACGAAATAGGCGTTGTCGGTGCCCGTGACCAGGGCCACGTGATTGCGCGATCCGTAGACGAGCTTGACCGACTTCTGCGCGACAGGCGCGACCGCGCGCACGCCGGCGAGCTGCTCGCGGACCGCCTCGACGTCGCGGATGTTGAACGGCTTCGCATCGGTGCTCGCGCGCCCCGGCCCGAATTGTCCGGGACGGACGAACAGGAGATTGCTCCCGAGCTTCGACAGGTCGGCGCTCACCTTGGCGGTCGTGCCCTTGCCGACCGTGACCATCGCGATGACGGCGGCGACCCCGATGACGATCCCGAGGATCGTCAGGAACGAGCGGAGCGCGTTGCGCCTGATCGCCCGCATGGCGAGAAGAACGGTTTCGAGCAGCATCACGCGGCATCCCGTCGTGGCTCGTCCTGCTCCAGCCGGCCGTCACGGAAGCGAACCAGGCGGCGCGCGCAGGCCGCGATCTCGGTCTCGTGCGTGACCATCACGACCGTGATGCCGTGATCACGATTGAGGCCGGTGATCAGATCCATGATCTCGCGGCTCGTCCTGGTGTCCAGATTGCCGGTCGGCTCGTCGGCGACGAGAACCGCCGGCTCGGTGACGATCGCCCGGGCGATCGCCACGCGCTGCTGCTGGCCGCCGGAGAGCTGCGAGGAGGTGTGATGCTCGCGCCCGCCGAGCCCGACCCGGGCGAGCGCTCGGACCGCGAGGCGGCGGCGCTCGGCCGGGCCGATGCCGCGATACACCAGCGGCAGCTCGACGTTCTCGACCGCGGAGGTGCGGGGCAGCAGGTTGAATCCCTGGAACACGAAGCCGAGGAAGTGCCGTCTCAAGAGCGTCCGCTCGGTCCGGTCGAGGGCGCCGACCGACACGCCCTTGAACAGGTACTCGCCCCCGGTCGGCGTGTCGAGACAGCCGATGATGTTCATCGCCGTGGACTTGCCGGACCCGGACGGTCCCATGATCGCGACGAACTCGCCCGCCGCGATGTCGAGATCCACGCCGGCCAGCGCATGAACGGCCGCCTCGTCCGATCCGTAGACCTTCGTCACGGCGCGGAACGCGATCAGCGGCACCTGAGATCGGCTGCCGTCCGACATGATCGCCCTCCTCAACGCTTGCTCGACACCGCGTCGACGACCACGGCATCGCCGGGGGAGAGCTGGCCCTTGCGGATCTCGGTCACGCGTCCGTCGCTGGAGCCGACCGACACCGGGACGGCCACCGGAGCACCGTCGCGCAGGATCCAGACCTTCTGGTCGGCTTTCGGGCCGCGGCCGGCGTCCTCGTGCTTGCTGGGCGGCCGCCGCGTCGCGGACGGAACGCTCGGCAACAGAGCCTTCAGGAATCCCCCGCCCTGCTGCGGCGCCGCCGGCGGGGAGAACCGCAACGCCGCATTGGGGACCAGAACGGCATTCTCGACCTCCTGGACCAGGATCTGAGCCGTGGCGGTCATGCCCGGGCGGATCGAGAGATCCGAGTTGTCGATGCTGAGCACCGCCTTGTACGTGACCACCCCCTGCACCACCTCGGAGCCGAAGCGGATGTCGCGGACCGCGGCCGGGAACTTGCGGTCCGGATAGGCGTCCACCCCGAACGTCACCTTCTGGCCGACCTTGACCTTGCCGACCTCCGCCTCGTCGACATCGACGAGAACCTCCATGCGGTGGAGATCCTCTGCGACGACGAACAGAACCGGAGCCTGCAGCGAGGTCGCGACGAACTGCCCCGGATCGACGCCGCGCTTCAGAACGACGCCGTCGATCGGCGAGACGATCGAGGCTTTCGCGAGATTGATCTCCGCGAGGCGGAGATCGGCCTCGGCTGCCGCGACCTCGGCGACGGAGAGGTCGTGCTGGGCGATCGACCGGTCGTGGTTCGCCTTGGCGACCTCGAGGTCTCGCATCGAGCCGGCACTGGTTTGCGACAACAACGCCTTGCGATCGTGTTCGGCGCGCTTCTCGGCGATCGTGGCGATCGCCTCCGCGACGCGCGCTTTCGCCGAGCTCAGGCGTGCCCGCGCGCTGGCGACCGTCGCGGCGAGCTTGTCGGGATCGAGCTCGGCCAGAACCTGACCGCTTCGGACCACGCTGTTGTAGTCGACCAGAACCTTGCGGATCGTTCCCGAGAGCTCGCTCGAGATGCTGACCTGGGTGATCGGTTGCGCCGAGCCCGTCGCCGTGACGACGACCGTCAAGTTGCCGCGGCTGACCGGCTGGGTGGTGAAGCGGATGCCGTCCCGGCTCGCGCCTCCGGGCCAGAACCCATACAGCCCCAGCGCCAGCCCTGCAGCGACCAGGACCGCGCCGAGAACACGCCATCGACGGCGAGATCGACTGCGTTGCTTCCCGACGGCGAGCACGGCCTCGACCGCGGCGATGTCGGGCGCCCGATTGTCTGCCAGCGGTGTCTCGGCCTTGTCGAGCATGGTCGTCGCCCCGGTGAGCGCACGTCGGTGGCAAGTGGAAGCGACCGTAATCCGGCTCGGCTGGGCCGATCGTGATCAGAATCAACTTTCGTTCCCGAGATGCGCGAACACAGACCTCCGCGAAGCTGCCGCGGTACTGAAAAACCACTATCGAAGGAGCCGGCCTTCTCCGCTCCGAGCGGACCGAGTCGGTCGTCGGTCACTGCCGAACTCTTGTCGTCGGCGTCCGATCCAGTCCGTCCCTCTCGTCGCATTTCATTGGAGACCCACTCTGCTGACGACGCGCTGACGATCTCGGCACGTCGCGGCCGAAGCGATTGGCGCGAGCCCGGATCGACCGACGGTCGACGCTCCGCGACCGGCACCTGTGACCTTAGAGGATGAGCGTCGCCGAGCCCGGGGCCGGCTCCGGCCGCCGCGGTCGACAGGGCAGAACTGCAACGGGTCGGCTACAGACCGAGCGGCCCGGGTGATAGGAGTGGCTGCAGATCGGCACTCCGCAATGGGTCACTTGCGCCGCGAAGCCGCGAGCCCTGTCATGATCACCGCACTCGCCACCGGCGCGATCCTGGTCGTCTCCGCCGTCTTCGTGACGCTCGGGCTCGGCGGCGGCATCTTGTTCGTGCCGATCCTGCACTGGACCGGCCACGACCTGCAGAGCGTGGCGATCCCGCTCGGCCTGCTGCTCAACGGGCTCAACACGCTGCTGGCCCTGCTTCCCTACGGCCGGGCCGGCCTGGTCGACTGGCGCGGCGGCGCGCCGATCGCCGTCTCCGCCGCCGCGACGGCCCCGCTCGGCGCCGGCGTTCAGCCCTGGCTCGCCTCGGAGACGGTGCTTCTGCTGTTCGCCGGCGCCGTCGTCCTCGCGGCGCTTCGTGCCCTCGGGGGGACTCCGAAAGGCGGAGGCCCGGACGAGAGCACCGGGCCGGGGACCGGGCGCTTCGCCGTCCGGCTCGTCGTCGGGGCGGCGGTCGGCTTCGTCGGCGGGCTCCTCGGCATCGGCGCCGGCTTCCTCGTCGTTCCGGTGCTCGTGGCGCTGCGCTACCCGCCGCGGCGTGCTGCCGCGACGACGGCCCTGGTCGTCACCGTGTGCTCCTTCGCGGGCGTCGCCGGCTACGCGCCGACGCTCGACCTGCCGGTCGGGCCGACCCTGCTCACCGTCGCTGCCGTTCTGATCGGATCCAGGATCGGCACCTTGCTGATGCTGCGCACGGCCCGCCCGGCCTGGATCATGCGCGGCTACGCGATCGTCCTGGCCGGAGTCGCCGCGATGCTGTGCGGCGAGGTCTTGGCGCGGCTCTGACCGCCGCCGCGGTCAGCGGACCGGACGCTGCAGCCCCGCGCTCCGCGCCTGCCGGGCGCGTCCGAGAGCACGTCGCTCGGTGCGCATGACGTCCCACATTCTCCGGCCGCACCGGGCGGCAATTCTGGACGCGACGAACGGCCGACCGGCTACTGCTCGTCGAACTCCAGTTGCTCGAAGACCGCCTGGGCATTGCGACCGGCCAGCTGATCGGCGCCGGTGAGGCGAAGAAACCGTGACTGGTCGATCCGGGCCGCGTCGCTCATGCCGCCTCCCTGCTTCACGATCTTTCGGACGGCATCTCGCAGGTGAGCAAGGTAGTCTCGCGTCGCGGCGGTCGCGCCTGCCAATGTGGTCGGACGGCCATGGCCGGGCACGACGACGCTCGGCTCGAGGGCCGCCATGGCGTCGAATGCCGTGATCCAGGCGTCGACACGCGACACGGGCAGGATGCCGAGCATCCGATCGACGAAGACGATGTCGCCGGCGAACACGATACGACGGCTCGGCAGCCAGACGACAGCATCGCCCGGCGTGTGGGCCACGCCCGTGTGCCGCAACTCGAACCGCTCTCCCCCGATGACGAGATCGAGACGCTCCCGGAACGTCTCGTCGGCGAACGCAGGTGTGGTTCCGGCCAGGGTGTTCTCTCCGACAAGAGTCGACAGGATGGTCCACTGCTGGTCCAGCCGCTCCCGCTGATCCTCGACCGCCCGCGCCGACGCGATGATGCGAGCGCCCCTCGCCTTCCAATAGCCGTTGCCGAGCCAGCGATGGTCCTGACCCCCGGTATTGATGACGGCGACGACCGGCTGCGCCGTCACCTTTCGGATCTCACGATCGATCGCCGCGGCGCCCGCGGCGCTTCCGCCGCTGTCGATCAGCACGACACCGTCCGTCGTCAGCACGACGCCGAAGGTCGCGTTGTTCCCGAGATTCTCCGACGAGCGTTGGCCCAGGTCGCCGACGACGGCCCAGACGTTCTCGGCGACGGCGACCATTTCCAGCCCGAGCGCCGATCGTGCGCCGATCACGAACAGGCACACCGCAAGCATCATCGATCGCATTTGGTCCTCCCTTGAAGCGACGATCTGAGTTGCCGGCTGCACCAGGGTTCCATGACGGTCTCCGGATCCGCCCTGTTCGCTGCCGGCTCATCCCGCATTCGAGGTGGATCGCTGGGCCTCAGCCCTGCTTGAGGGTTGCCCACAGGCTCTCGTTCGAACCCCTCCCGGACCACAGCCAGCCCCACAGGCCGCAGGCTGCGGCCGTCACGACCGGCGGGGCGATCCAGTCCCACACGGTCGTGGTCGCCGGCAGCCGGACCGCGGTACTGGCCGCCTTGAAGCCGCCGCCCGCGAAATCGGCCGGGTTCTCGCCGCCGAGGCTCGCCGGCAACGTCAGGGTGACGTGCTCGACCAGTCCGAGGGCCAGCGCGAGAACCGCGAGGGCGATCAGGCCGGCGAGCAGTCCCTGGATCAGCATCTCGACCGCGATCTGTCGGCGGACCTGCGTCTCGGTCCAGCCCAGCACCCGCAGGACGGCGATCTCGCGGCGACGCTCCGCCGCCACGCCGAGCACCAGCATGGCGCTGAGCGCAAGCGCCACGGCCGCCCCGACCGCGACCACGACCGGACCGAACCGGCCGATCGTCTGCGACACGCCGCCGAACAGCTGCAGCATCGTGCCGGGCGAGACGACGGAGGCGCGCGGCATCCACCCGGCGATCCGCTGCTTCACGTCCTCGGTCGCACCGATGTCGCCGACCTTGAGGAAGACCTGGTTGACGAGCCCGGGCCGCAGGCCGGCGAGCGACCGGGCGATCTCGACGTCCATGTAGAAGTTGCTCGATGCGATCTGGCTGCCGTCCTTGATGTCGACCACGCCGGCCACCGTGAACGGCCTCCCGGCGATCTCGACCGTGCCGCCCGGCGCCAGCCG
The DNA here is from genome assembly GCF_042682915.1 of Rhodoplanes azumiensis. Classification (NCBI taxonomy): domain Bacteria; kingdom Pseudomonadati; phylum Pseudomonadota; class Alphaproteobacteria; order Hyphomicrobiales; family Nitrobacteraceae; genus Rhodoplanes; species Rhodoplanes azumiensis. Next base: position 211,766 of record NZ_JBHUIW010000004.1, read on the forward strand.
ATAGAAGGCGCCGTAGTGCCGCTCGACGAGCAGCTCGTGCTTCCCCGGCTCCGGCAGCCGGCCCTGGTACAGCCAGTCACGCACCCGCGCCGGACCGAGGGCCGCCGTGGTCGTGTCGAGCGGAATGCCGCTGATCGAGTAGAAGCGTCCGGCCCCGAGGTTCCACAGCAGCACGAAGCCGCCGGCCTGCGTGACGCCCGGCTCCCTGGCGAGACGGTCGAACTCCTCCGGCGCGATCGGCTGCGCCGAGTACGGCAGCATCACGCCCATGTCCTTCGGGACGGCGCTCTGGACGGCGCTCCGCTGCACGATCAGGTCGGCGCCGAGGCTGCGGAACGGAACCGTCGCCACGTCGGCGAAGGAGCGACCGAGGACGCCGAGCAGCACGACCAGGGCGGCGGCCAAAGCGAGGCCGCCGACCAGCAGGAGCGTTCGCCGCCAGCGCCAGGTGATCTCGCCGACGAGATAGCGCCAGTGCACGACCGTGGCCATGTCAGTCCGCCGTCTCGCCGAGCGCGGCTCTCAGGGCGGCTTCGAGATCGGCCGCACTCCACTGGCCGTTCATCCCCATCGGATTGCCTGCCGCGGCCGGAAAATTCACGAATTCGACGGTGCGGCCATCCGGGCGCTTGAACGCCTTGCCGCCGTCGATCAGCACGACGATCGGGATGTGCCCCTTGAGCCCCACCGCCTTCAACCGCTTCTCGCCGTCCGGCGCCTCGATGTCCATCTCGACGACGCGGATGCGGCCGGCGTAGCGCGCGAGAACCTCCCGGACCGGCTCCAGCGCCTTGCGGACCGGCCAGTGGCCCATCGCCAGAATCTCGACGACCGGCTGCGCCGCCAGCACCGGGCGCACATGGACTGCCGCCGCGGCGACGATCAGGGCGAGTGCGGTCCTACGCGTCGGCATTGCAGATCCTCCCGTCCTTCATCTCGATCGTGGTGTCCGCCCCGGCGGCGATGTCGAGGTCGTGGGTGACGACCAGAAGCGTGGTTCCGCAAATCCGGCACATGTCGAGCAGGAGCCCGAGGATGTCGGCGCCGGTCTGGGCGTCGAGGTTGCCGGTCGGCTCGTCGGCGAGCAGGATCGGCGGGCCGTTGACCAGGGCACGGGCGATCGCCACGCGTTGCTGCTCGCCGCCACTCAGTTGCGCCGGCCGGTGGTCGGCCCGCTCGGCGAGCCCGACCTGCTTCAGCAAGTCGAGGGCGCGGCCGCGGTGCTCGTCACGGCTCTTGGTGGCATCGAACACGGTCGGGAGCAGCACGTTGTCGAGCGCCGACAGCGAGGGGATCAGGTTGAAGTTCTGGAACACGACCCCGAGCGAGCGGCGCCGGAGATCGGCCATTGCCGACTCGTCGAGGCTGCCGAGGTCCTGACCGTCGACCAGCACCCGCCCGCTGTCGGCCCGTTCGAGGCCGGACACGATGCCGAGCAGCGTGCTCTTGCCGGAACCCGACTTGCCGATCACGGCGGCGAAACGGCCGCGCGGAACCTCGATGTCGATCCCCTTGAGAACCTGCAGGTCGCCGTAACGCTTGGTGACGCCTTCGACCTTGATGGCTGGACCGTTCATGGCGCGTCTCTCATTCGCTGCGCAGCAGCGTCCAGGGATGGGCCGGGGCGCGGGCCGCCATGGCCCAGGCGGCCACGATCGCGACGGCGAGGCCGCCGGCCATCGCGATCACAGCCGTGAGCCAGGGGATCTCGACCGGGACCGTGACGGTCTGGGTGCGGTCGAGCGTCGCGTCCGGGATGAAGTGGGGGGTCGCGCTGAGATCCCAAGGAAGGTCGATCGTCACCGTGACGCCGCCGAGCGCCAGCGCGATCGCGGCGGCGAGCACGAGCCCCGCCGTTACCCCGGCGAGCGCCAGGATGGCGTTCTCGACCAGAACCTGATTCCGAACGCGCTGCCACGGCCAGCCGATCGCCTGCAGGACGGCGAGGTCGCGGCGCCGCTCCTGGACCGTCGAGGCGGTGGCGCGGAACACGAACGCCAGGGCGAAAAGGCCGATGACCGCCGCGACGATCGCACCCATGCGCTGCGACAGGAACAGCACGCCGCTCAACGCCTCCCGGAACGACAGCTCGCTGGAGACGATGCCCTTCTTGCCGAGCAGCCCGGTGGTGCCGGCGACGACGTCCTCCAGGCGCTGGCGGTCGACCTTGACCAGCAGCAGGTTCACGTCGTCGGCCCGGAACGGATAGAGCGCCTGCACCATGGGGGCGCCGGCGGCAAGCTCCTGGGCCGGACGCAGCGGCATGTAGACGTCGGCGCGGGCGACCTTGCCGCCGCGGGCCGCATCGACGATGCCGACTACCGGGAAGACAGTTCCGCCGACATCGATCGTCGCGCCCGCCTTGATTCCGTTTTTGGAGGCGAAGTCGCTGTCGAGAACGACGGCTCGATCTGCGGGTTTGAGCGCCTTGCCCTCGGTCAGGCGGGAGCCGAGCGATCCGAGCCCGGTCTCACCATCCTCGAGCCCGAGGATCGACTCGTAGTGGTCCGGCGCAAGCTCCCACATGTAGACGCCGCGCGTGACCGAGATCACACCGTCCAGCTTGGCGATTCCGGCGACCGCGCCGGCGGGCAGGAGCGCGTTCGGGTGCGGGAAGACGAGCCCTTCGAGCTTCGGCGGCACGTCGCCGGTGAGCTGCACCACCATGTCGGCCCCGACCGTCTCGACCGGCGCTCGGACCGCCTTGGCGTAAGCGGCGGCGAGCGCCGTCAGGAGAACGGCGGCGAGCACGGCGACGGCGATGCTGGCCGCCGTGACGACGGACCGGCTCCGCCGGAACCGGAGTTCATGAAGGGCGTAGGACAGCGACATGCGTGGAGATCCGACTGGAACGTGTGGTCGCTGGGTGTCCCGCGGCCCCCCGTCGGTGGAGAGAGCGGCCAAGATGCACCGGACCGGTTGCTCACTCTTTTCGCGAACGTAAAGTTATGTAAAGGGGAATGTGTGCGCGCGCACGGAGCATCGGGCCTCCGTGCCGGATGTCGGTCTTGCAGGTTCGAGGACTCGGCCCTGGTCGGCGTGGGGTGGGGCGACGATCGACAGAAATGGTGCCGGAACATCGACATATTTCTATTCATGGCATTCGAAGCGCATCCCCACGCGGCGTTGCGCACAGCCACGGCATCACGTGGCTCGCGCGGACCGGGTGACGCGGGAGGACTGCGCCCCTTGCCAAGTTTCAGCGTCCCGGCGAGCAGTGCTTTCGGAGCACTCCGCCGACACTCGGATTCGTTATGGTATGAGGTGAGCCGCGCGCCGAGGTGCCGTCGCGAACGTGGTTGGAATCCGAGTGACGCGATCACCGGGCATTTGAAGGTACCGTGTCAGGCGGCGCGGTCAATGGGCTGTGCGATGGGTTGCGTGGCGAGGGTCTGCCAGCCGTCGACCTTGCGCATGTTGATCTGACCGGACGCGAGCAGCGCCCAGAACAGCATGGCGGCGGTTTCAGCGGAGGGCAGCACGGTCTGCGTCTTGATCCGTCGCTTGAACTCCTCGTGCAGGCGTTCGATCGCGTTTGTTGTTCGCGCGCTCCTCCATTGGCTCGGCGGCAACAGCGCGAACGTGAACAGACGCTCGCCGGCCTCCTCCAGGCTGTCGGCGACGGCGCGGCGCTTCAGGCGCCATTTGCGGAGGAACGCTCGGCGGCGCACCTCGATCTCCTCGGAGCTGCTCGCGTAGATCATGTCGGTGTCGTCGGACGTGATCTCCTCGTGCAGGCGCTCGGGTGCGTGGGCGAGCAGATTGCGATGCTTGTGCACGGTGCAGCGCTGCACCGGCACGCCGCCCCACACGGCGGCGATCGCGGCGTCGAGCCCGGCGGCGCCGTCGACGATCAGGAGTTCGGGCCGCCGCAACCCGCGGCGAATCAGATCGTCGAGCACCGTGCGCCACGCCTCGGCGCTCTCGCCGCCCATGCTCCGCGCCGCCAGCAGCACCTTCTGGCCGTCGGCCCGCACGCCCATCACGACCAGCAGCGAGATCGCGGTCGCCTTGCGGTCGAGCCGCACGCGCACCACCGTGCCGTCCAGGATCACTCTCACGATCGGCTCGCCGGCGAGCGAGCGGGCGTTCCAGGCGTCCCAGTCGCCCTTCACCTTGCGCCAGGTCCGGCTCACGATGTCCTTGCTCACCGCGCCCCCGAACAGCGTCGTCAGCGCCGGATGAGTCGAGGTTCATCACCCCGGAGACTGCGCCACCCTCAATTCCAAACACTCCCGTGACGGCACCCTGATCCGCGAATCAGATCGCTCAACATGAGAGTCTATATGCGGGAAGTCATTCACTGGCTTCGCCGTATCCCGCGCGGAAATGAGCAAGGAGCGAGAATGACTAGCCCAGACCGTGACAACCTCCAGACGGAAACGTTCGAACGTTTGGCCGGCGAGATCGGGACGCTACTCGCGCAGTTCGGAAAGCACGACAGTCTGCTGGAGACGGGCGACTCCTCGATCTATGGCGACTACTGGGGCTACCCCCAAGTGAAGGTCACCATCGCGAACCTCCCGTTGCTGCGCCCCCAAGTCATCGAGAGCCTTCAACACGTCGTCGCGGCGTACCCCGGATGGGAGATCGTGGTCGCCGTTGCTGATCGCGAGCATCTCGACGATTGGCCGAGAATGGGATTGGACATCCGTCCTCACGTGATCATCGACGGGCTGCAACGGCAGTATTTTCCAGCCGAATATCAGACGATCGAGTACGCGGGCAGCCGCCGCGGCACGGAACAGGATTGAAGGGAGGAACGGAGGACAGCGAAACGTTGCGACATGCTCACCGCGGCGCCTCGGAGGCGAACCGCTCAAGAAGCGTACCCCGGAGAAATCTCGATTCCCAGCTCGGCTCGGTCCGCTGGCGGAGGGAGTGTCCGCCGAAACGGCGGTTGCCGCAGTTCGCCGCGTGACGCCGGTGTTCGTTCATCATATTGATATTGCGACACGATTAGTCCGCACTTGTTCGGGACAGTTCATCACCCTTCACTCGAATCCAGAATTGCAGTATGGGTGGATGTATGGGTAGATAACCTCGCGACCGCGGCATGAAACGACTCACTGCACTGAAGGTGGAGCGCGAGAAGCGCCCCGGCCTCTATTCGGATGGCTTAGGTCTATATCTGCAAGTGCGAAGTTCCGGCTCGAAGAGCTGGATTTTCCGTTATCGCGCTGGGAAGAAGCTGCGAGACATGGGGCTCGGCTCAGTAAACGCCATTGGACTTGCTGAGGCCCGTGAACGTGCTGCCAGATATAGGAATCTGCGGGCCAACGGCATAGACCCGATTGACGACCGCCGGCGGCAGGAGGCAGCGCAACGCGCCGATGCAGCGCGGGCGCTGACCTTCGAACAGTGCGCCGCGCAGTTCGTCGACGCTCACAAGGCGGGGTGGAAAAACGCCAAGCATGCCGCTCAGTGGACCGCGACGCTGCAGACGTATGCCTATCCGGTACTCGGTCCGCTGCCTGTCGCGAGTGTGGACACGCCGCTAGTTCTCAAGGTGCTTGAGCCGATCTGGAATGACAAGACGGAGACGGCGACGCGGGTGCGCGGGCGCATCGAAAGTATTCTCGACTGGGCGCGGGTCCGTGGTTTCCGTGACGGTGAGAATCCCGCGAGGTGGCGCGGCCACCTCGACCATCTGCTTCCGAAGCGCAGCAAAGTTGCCGCTGTCAAACACCACGCCGCGCTTCCCTACCGCGAAATTCCTGCATTCATGGAATTATTGAGGGCAGAACCCAGCCTCGCTGCACGCGCGATGGAGTTCGGGGTCCTGACCGCTGCGCGAACAGGCGAAGTGATAGGCGCGCGTTGGAGCGAGATCGACCTAGAAGCCAAGCTCTGGACCATTCCACCGGACCGTATGAAGGCGGGGCGCGAACACCGAGTACCGCTGGCCACGCGGGCGGTAACTATTCTGAGTGAGGTCCCAAAAGATCCAGACGCGGAATTCGTGTTTCCGGGCGGTAAGGCAAACCGCCCGCTCAGCAGCATGGCGTTGCTGATGCTTCTTCGCCGCATGAAACGTGACGATCTCACCGTACACGGGTTCCGCTCTACGTTTCGAGACTGGGCTGCGGAGCAGACCACGTTTCCCGCAGAGGTGGCTGAGATGGCTCTAGCCCATACCGTTTCTGACAAGGTTGAGGCGGCGTACCGGCGTGGCGACCTGTTCGATAAGCGTCGGGCGCTCGCAACTGCCTGGGCTGCGTTCTGCCAAAGTAAGCCGGTCCGCCCCCGGGGAGCCTCGAACACGTTTGCCTCGGAATCGGTGCCAGACACGCAAGCTCAGAATTAGCCGAACTCTCGACGCTCGATCACGTCTACCATTACCTGATCGGAACTTTATTGCTTCGACCAGGCGTAATCAGGTGCTGTCTCGGTGTTGAGCGGGCCACACGAACGACCACCGGCCCTCCGCCTGGGCGTTCTCTCGTCATGGCTCTGGCCCGAGCCTCAAGGACCCGGACGCGCGGGTCGGCCGCGATCCGGCCGAGGAACGTCCGAACTGTTGATCCGCATGCCCGGTCCTGTTTGCGCGTAATCCGGCGGCGCTCAACGAACTGTCGGATCGGCGGAGAAGCCGACGCTTGTTCCTGGTGAGAGGGGGCCGGCGGAACTCCTCGACGGTGATGTCAGGTATCTCGGCGAGCACGCCCGGGGACACGTCCTTGCGAGCCTCGATCTGGGCGGACGAGCGATCGCCCCCGAGCGCCTCGGCCAGACGGCCCCCAGGACCTCAATCTGCCTTTGCACCGGCTGACGCTCGCCGCGCTGGCACCGAACTGCTCGCCCTTTTCCGGTGCGACACCCCGTCCGCCACGGCTTCAGAACCCGCGTCCGCGGATCGAGAGAAAGGGATAGCGGCATGAATCCCGACCTCCATTCCGGAAGGAAGATTGAATCATTCCCGCTCGGTCTGGAAAGAACTTCAGTGACGAGAGTAGAATTCTGGTCCGGCGTCGCCTTTCTTGAAAATAGAGGTCAAGTACCTGACGGAGTCGAGACGTCGTCACTGTCACGGGCGTCGACCTGATCTGTGTCTCTAACCTGGCCCGATTCCATATCAACAAGCCACGCTGGAGTGGCGATATAAAAGGGCTCAATATTATGTCACAAAAACACACTCTCGAGTCTCGCGGAGCCATGTCGGTCGGCGAGTTCGCCCAGTGGGCGGGGATCGGCCGCACAACCGCCTGGCGAGAAATACAATACGGTGAGCTGCGTGCGATAAAGGCGAACGCCCGAACACTCGTTACGGTCGATGATGCCCGCCAGTGGCTCGCCTCTCGACCGACCACAGCCGAAACTTCTCGGACGGGCGCGGGTAGCCGTGTCGCCTATCGGAGGTCTTCCGATGCCTAACGGAAACGAACTCATCCGGCGCGACGATACGGATGCCGTGCGCGAGCAGATCACTGAGTTGTTGCGGCAGGGGTACGAGGTTCGTCGGCCCGGACCACACCATGTAAAGATCGGTCATATCAACTATTTCCCGACAACGGGGACGATCACGCTGGATCCGTGTCAACGTCACAAAGATAAGGGATTTGCGGAACTGCTCCGTTTACTTGACAGAACAGTCGCAAGCGCCCGTCCGTCGTACTGAAGTGAAGAATAGAGACTAAGACATGCAAAATATACTAGTAAAACGGCTTGACATGTGCTATTATTTTTTACATCCTCCCTGAGTTGCAGAAGATCGCAATCCAGCGCCAAGACAACGATAATAAAACGTGATTGCGATATACTAGAATTGTCCTTACTTCCTCTTTTTGCCCATTTTTATGACTTTATAAGATTTCCGGGCTGGTCGCCTTACCCCTTCCTCGTCGGTCGGTGCAGCCGCCTTAGTCTGATCCATACAGACGCATCGGGACTCAATCATTCCATCCGGCCACTTGCGGCAGCGATTCTCTGCGCCAAAGCCAGGCAAACCCGCCCGTGTTCGAAACACGGAACGTTATCTATTTAAATTCAGCAACTTAGACCCGTCCGATCTCCATTTTCTTCGCGTGCGCCTCCATTTCTTCAGATTTCGAGCTGGCCAATGTTCTGGAGCATTTTTTCGTACTCCCTGTCCCGCTCGTACGACTTGAGGTAGTCAGTCACGTATAAGCCCCCTGGATCGCGGGCCCCATCGTCATACGCTGACCGGAAACCCACCCGGGCCTGACTAGCGCGATCAATGTCCCGCGCCACACTAACCCGCTTCGTCAGCACCTCCCCCTGCCGCCGACGATACTTTTCGGGGATACCGGCAACGTCTAACAGCGGCCGAGCCTTGCGCCGATCGTCGGCGTCCCGAGCATACGCCGCGGGCAAAATTCCCTTCATTAGGTAAGTGAAGACTTCCCACTGCGCGCGGATGTCCGTTTCTGCCGAGACTTCGAGATTTGCCGTATGGTTGGGTTTGGCGATGTGGAGTTTCCTGGCCAACCCCGGCGTGACGCGTGGCACTGGTGTCTTTCCCGTCAGGGTTCCGATGCACCGACGGACCCACTTCCGAAAATCGAGTTCGAACACCCGCGGCACGTGCATCAATACGTGCGAGTGCAGCCCGTTCTTCTTGCTGATTTCCAAGACGTGCACCCACCGGCACGGCAGATCGCGTTCATGAGACCACTTCCTGAATCTCTCCAAGAACAGACCGGCAATTTTCGCGGTCGCAATCCCATTCGTCTGACCGACGGTGCTCCAGACCAACGTCGCGTGGACGTTCATGACGGTGCCGGTCCGATTGGCGAACGCCACGGCGTTGTACGCCTTCTGGAAGTCAGCAGTCGAAATTCCGGTGCTCCCGGCCCGGCCCTCCCACGTTCGCTGATACTCAGGCTTCGTCCAGCCGAAAATCGCTCGCTGCAGACTCGCCTCAAACCCGTCCCCAATCGCTGGGTCCCAGTCCGCCGGTCCGGGGCCGTCTTCTCGTTCTAATCCCGCCTGCCGCAACGTCAGCAACCGCGCCTCTACGGGCGACAGATGCCTCTCCCGATCCGACTCATTCTTGAGGTCAGCCGCAACGGGGTTGGCTTCGTTTTTTGCCGCCGAGCGCTGAAGCTCGAAATGACGGCGCACGAAAGCCGTCAGGTCATCGCCTTTCCTGCCCTCGCCTGATTGCGACCCCATCGTCTTTCCCCAGTTCATTTCTGACCGCTGCCGCCGAATCCTACGCGCAAAGCACGAGGTGGCAAGATGTCGATTGAGCTGAGGGTGCCGTTCATCCCGGAAACGACGTTGCGAAAGCATCAGGTCTTCGAGGCCGCCGACAGCCGCTTCCGTTCCGCCGCCCGGCTTCGTCAGGCCCTGTGGCGCGAACAGAATGGCTGGCCGATCGGCGGCTACACCACTGCGCAGGGGAAGCGGCGGACCATCGGCAACTGCGTGAGCGCCAAAGCGGCCCAGGCTGGCGCCAACTTCATCCTGCCCGAGATCGCCCAGCTCGTTCGCCGCGAACTCGCCTATCGGGAAGATGGGGCGCTCTTCGACGAGGCTCGGCTGGTGGCCAACCTCCTGTCGTCGACGCCGGTCCTGTTCAACTCGCTGGGACCGCTGAAGCTCGACCTCAAGCTTGCAACGCGGGTCTTCCGGCGTCTCCTGCCGGGCTTCGTCCAGCGCGTCACGGACATCCAGTTCGAGCATGCCCCCGACCGCGGCAGTCCTAGGTTTCTGGCCGACTACACGGCGTTCGATGCCCTCGTGAAGTGCAAAACACCCGCGGGCGCTGACGGGTTCATCGCGATCGAGGTCAAGTATTCCGAGGGCATGAATGAGCCGGAGGCACGCCTGCGTGCCCGCTACGACCAGGTCTCGTCGGCCTGTGGCCTGTTCAAAGATGGCACCAGTGAAGCCCTGCGTGCCAATCCGCTGCAGCAGCTGTGGCGGCAACACATGTTGGCCCAGATGATGGTGAACGAGCGGCTCTACCCTATGGGCCGCTACGTCCTGATCGCGCCGATCCTCAACTCACGGGTGGCGCGTGCCGTCAACCTCTACCGCGACCACTTGGTCGATGCGGCCGACAAGGTGCCATTCGTGGACTTCTCGCTGGAAGCCGTGCTCACAGCCCTCAAGGAGGCCGGCGCCGCAGAGATCGCTGCGGTGCTCAACGAGCGCTACTGCGACTTCAGCTCCCTCCACGCCCTGATCTGACCGTCGGCCGTCGCCGCAATGCTTCGCTCGGCCGGCGAACGCGATCGGCCGAGCGCACTGCGTATAGGGGGAGTTCAAATGGCCGGCAGCCGCTTCGACATCCAAGCGCACATTACCGACCAGATCGTCAGCATGTTGGCCGAAGCCAAAGGGACGACGGACCTGCCGTGGCATACGTCCGGCGGACTGCACCGTCCGCTTAACGTCCTCACCGGCAAACCCTACCGCGGAGTCAACATCCTGGCGCTTTGGATGGCCGCCGCACAGCGGGGATATCGGTCCGGCAGATGGGGAACCTATCGCCAGTGGAACAAGGTCGGCGCGCAGGTCCGCAAGGGCGAGAACGCGGCCTTCGTCGTCTTCTACCGAGACCTTCCCGGAAACGTCGTCACCGGATCGGATGCCGACGACGATAGCGAGAGAAACAAGCTCCGGGTCCTCGCACGGGCTTCAGCGGTGTTCGCGGCCGAACAGGTTGACGGCTATGACCCTCCGGCCGCACCACGGGCGAGTCATGTGGTCACGCACGCGCGGGCCGAGCACTTGGTCGCGCGGAGCGGAGCCACCGTCGTTCATGGCGGCGAGCGGGCCTATTACACGATCGCGACCGACAGCATTCATTTGCCATCGCCGACTGCCTTCATCGGCACGTCCACGAGCTCCCCGACGGAGTCCTATTACGCCGTCCTCTTCCACGAGCTCACACACTGGACGGGACACGAGACCCGCTGCAATCGTCAGCTCGGGAGGCGCTTCGGCCTAGACGCCTACGCGATGGAGGAACTCGTCGCCGAACTGGGCGCCGCGTTCTTGTGTGCCGATCTCGGGATCACCGCTTCGCCGCGACCCGACCACGCCCACTACATCGCGAGCTGGCTCGACGTCCTCAAGCGCGACAAGCGGGCGATCTTCGCTGCCGCGTCCAAAGCCTCAGCAGCGGTCGACTTCTTGATGCCAGGGTTGGAGGCACCACGCCGGCACGCCGAGGCGCCCTCGGTCGTTCAGGTGGGGACACAATGAGAACGTACGCGATCGGCGACGTTCACGGCATGGTGTACCTGCTCCGCCGCTTGATCAGCCGCTGCCTTCAGGATGGCAGAGGCAATGCCCTGAGATTCGTTATGCTGGGCGACTACGTTGACCGCGGTGCGGATGCGAAGGAGGCGGTCCAGCAACTCCTTCATCTGCAGAAGAAGCGGCCCGCTAAGTTCATCTGCCTGCGCGGCAATCATGAAGCGCTCCTGCTCGCCGCATCCGAAGATGCCGCGGCCGAACAGCAGTGGCTTCGGAACGGCGGAGCAGCCACCCTTCGCAGCTACGGTGTCGAGCATGCCAGGGACCTCCCTGCAGAGCACCTCGAATGGCTCAAAACGCTCCCGACTACCCACGACGACGGGCTGCGGCTGTTCGTCCATGCCGGCATCGACCCGGGCAAATCCATCCACCAACAGGCGGAGCACGATCTTCTTTGGATCCGCGATCGCTTTCTGAAGGACAAGCGCGACCACGGACGATTCGTCGTCCACGGTCACACGCCACTGTCAGAGGGCTTGCCCGACCTTCACCCAAACCGCGTCAATCTCGACACCGGCGCTGGCTATAGGGGACCGCTGACGGCCGCTGTTTTCGACGGCGTGAGCGCACGACCGATTCGGTTCATCCAGGCGGTGCCGTGACGGCTCGAGCCACTCAACTTCGCCGCCACGCGCTTAGGCGTATACATCCAGTTGTTGAGCCCGATCGATCTTGGGCTGAGATTTCTTGGCCCACCTACTCCGATCGACCTTCGCCCATACTCCGGGCTTCTACTTAGGTCGCCGACCGCTCTTCAACGGTTCTGGTTTTCGATCGCCGCGTGACGGTTCGGCCAGGAGATCGCAGATGTCTGCCCCGAGGGCACTGGCCAGCTTCTCCAGCAGCCCGATCGTCGGGTTTTCTGAAGCGCCTTCCAGACGCGATACGTAGGACACATCGACGTTCGCGTCGACCGCTAGGCTCTCCTGCGAAAGCTGCCGGCTGACCCTCAGGCGCCTCAGATTCCAGGCAATTCGTTTCGCCGCCCTCATAGAGCGATGGGAGCGATGTTGCCCCGGATTTATCCATGGATTATGGTCCTACCATTATCGACGCTCGGGCGGGGCGCTGAAAATTTCGACGGGGGTCGAACGAATTCGCCCGAGAACGGCGCATGGGGGAACGATGAGCGACACGACATCTACGCCTGCCGCCTCAGACGAATGGTTCTACACGCTTGGGGGGCAACGTCTTGGGCCGATCAGCAGCTCGGCTCTTCGTCAACTGCTTGACGAATACAAGATCGATGCCGAAACGCCGGTTTGGCGAAAAGGCCAGACGAGTTGGATCCCCCTTCGTGAGACCGAATTCGGGCTGCTGCTCGGTGGAGTTCCGCCGCCCGTTGCTTCAGCTAACATAAACAACAGCTTCGTTTGGGCGCTCGCGGTTATGCCAATCGTATATGTCATCGTGACCGCGGTGCTGCAGGTCCTCATGTCTTCGCAGGAGCTGTTCACACTCATCAGCCTGGTGCTTCCCTTCGGGGTCAACGCAGCCCTCTGTTTGCTCGATCTGAGCCAATTGAAGCGCGCGGGATACAGCGATGGCTTCCTCACGCTCTGGGCCTTGATCCTCGCTCCCGTCTACCTGTTTGTGCGCGCCAAACGGATCGGGCACACGCCGACATACGCGATCACGTGGGTCGTCACCTTCGCCATCTCCGTGCTCCTCAGCTGAACCGAGTTTACGATGAGCGACGAAACGTTCGCGCTTCTCGCGCTGCTCTTGGGCACGTTGATCCTTACCGCGATCTACGTAACACCGACCTTTATCGCCTTTCGGCGTTGCCACCCCAATCGTTGGCTGATCGCGGTGATCAACATCGTTTTCGGCGGAACTCTCCTGGGATGGCTGATTGCGCTGGTCTGGGCGCTGAAGGCCTTTCACATCGATGACGCGCAAACGCGCGGCGGGGAGTCGGGTCTCAATCTCTTCATTAACGATCCCAAGAAAATCGAGATCTTACCGTCGAGCACGGTACCGCCTGTTCCGACCGGAGCATCATTCGGCATTGCCGCCGAAATCGAACAGCTGCACCGGCTGCTACACCAAGGAGCTGTGACGCAAACTGAGTTCGACAGCATGAAGGCGAGACTCCTCAGGAAGTCCGATCCATAATCGCGCCTAGAACATCCCGGACTCGCGGTGCAGACGTATATTGCTCGGCGGAACCTCTAGTACAAGAAGATGTACGGCTCTGGGTCTTCGATGCCGAACGACGCTAGACCCATTAGCGTTCTTGACTGCCATCCCGCTATTTCTCGACTGTACCAGTCGTTTGCGGTCTGTTCTGGACGGAGCCGGACCGCGCCGCGATCGCGTTGGGGGACGACTTGTCAGCCCGGCTCCAGCCTGGAAACGTTTGCACTGAATTTCCGAAGACGTCGTAACCGGATCAGGCTCTGCCGCGAACTAGCTTCTGATGGAGCACCGGGGGGTGCCCCTGAATCATGGGCCAGGACCCGAACAGGAGCAGACATGCCAAAGATCGCCGTTTCCGTTTTCGCACTTCTAGTAGGGGCCACTGCCGGCCCCGGCGTGGCCGCGGCCGAGCCGCACGAGATGCCGTGGATGAGTGCCCGGGTGGTGCGGGTGGACAATGCGTCGGGTTCGGCGACGATCTTCCACGGGCCGATCGAGAGCACCGGAATGCCCGCGATGACGATGACGCTCGGCGCGGCCGAACCGAACCTCGTGGCCGGCCTGCAGGAGGGTCAGGAAATCGAGTTCCGGGTCGCCGGGGAGAAGAAGATCATCGCGGTTCGGAAGCCGGCCGCCGACAAGAAGTCGCCGGCTGCCGACAAGAAGGCCGGCTCCGGGCACACTCACGGTTCGAGCAGTGGCCACGGGCACGGTGGTCACAGCCACTGACCGGGCGGCTTCCGACCGCGCGGCCGGTCAGAGTGCGCGACTCCCGCGGTAACGCCCGAAACTGCGAGACCCGGCGGTCCCGAACAGGAGCACCTCGTAGGTCTCCTCGGGGCCACCCTCCATACCGGGCGACCCGGACGGCATTCCGGGCACCGCGTGTCCTCTCACGGCCGGTGCTTCAGCGAGGAGCCGAAGCACCGCATTCGCGGGCACATGCCCCTCGACCACGTAGGTGCCAATCTCGGCGGTGTGGAGGACTGGAGGTCGGTCGGGATACCGAACCGTGTCTTGATGCTCGTCATCTCCGGCACGTCGATGACCCCGAACGGGAATGCCGGCCTGCTCGATGTGGCGAGCCCAAGCGCGACAGCAGCCACACGCCGCGTCCTTGTAGACGGTCATGGCCTCGGCGCTCCGGGCCTCACCGAGGACGCCGAGGCCAGCCGCCGATCCGAGGAGGGCAATCGCGGCGCGGCGGCTGATCACTCGTGTCACAACGCGATCTGATATCAGGTGCGGACGTGCAACATCGGGAACTTCGGGCCACCCTGATAGCGGCATTCGAAGCCGCCGGGATGCTTCAGTGCGACGTGGGGAGCGGTCTGCTGTTCGATCGTGCTCTTGGTCGGCGCCCAATTGGTATTGCCGGCGTAAGCCGTCCCGGACAACACCAACACCGGGGCGAACAGGGTTGCAGCGAAGAGGGCTTTCTTGAACATTGTCTTGCTCCGTCATCGGCGCTCGTTGCGCCGTCATAAAAGAGTTCGGAGCCTCAATCTTTTCGGTTACAATTGACGTCTTCTCCAGGGCAAGTTTCAGCGTCCGTAGAACAACCTAGTCGGGACCCGACGTCACTTCCCGTCGGGCGTGCGCAGGCCGTGCCAGACGTCGCGCACCTGATGATAGTGGGTGTCCGGCTCGTAGCTCGGCGTGCCGAGCGCGAGGCTCTTGTGGTCGAGCCTCCCGACCGTCGCGAGCATCGTGTAGGAGGCGACCACGCGATCGCGCTGGGCGACGATCAGGCGCGAGCGCGCCTGCGTCAGGTCCTGCTGCGAGTTCAGCACTTCGAGGGTGGTGCGCTGGCCGGCCTGGGCCTCGCGGCGCACGCCCTCGAGCGCGATGGTGGCGGCTCGCACCTCGGCCTCGCTCGCCGTCAGGGCAATCTTGGCGCCCTCGTTGCTGACCCAGGCCGCGACCGCGGCGGTGTTGATCTGGGTGCGCACGCGATCGAGCACGATCCGGGTCTGCGACAGCACCTCTTTCGACTGGCGCACCTGCGCCGCGGCGGTGCCGCCGTCGTAGATCGGGATGTTGAGGTTGGCGGTCAGCGAGGCCTGATCCGAGCCCTTCATGTCGAGCGACGTCGGGTCGGTGTTGCGCTCCCTCATCAACGTGCCTTGCGCACTCAGGGTGGGATAGAGCACGCCCTCGGCGACCTTCACGGCGTAGACGGCGACGTCGATGTCGTAGGTCGCGCCCATCACGGCCGGGTTTTCGCGCCGCGACTGCGCGATCGTCTCGTCGCGGCTCTTCGGCAGCAGGCGATCGATCGGATCGGCCGCGGTCAACCGCCCCGGCGCGATGCCGACGACCTGCTCGAACGTGGCCTGGCTCACGGCCAGCGTTACCTCGGCGGCGTTGAGATCGGCAGTGCCGCGGGCGAGCCGCGCCTCGGCCTGGGCGACGTCGGTCGGCGTCACGTCGCCGGCCTCGAGTCGCTTGCGCGTGGTGGCGAGCGTCTCGCGCAGGAACGTCACGTTCGTCCGCTGCGCCTCGACCAACGACTGGTTGGCGACCACGTTCATGTAGGCCGTGACGGCGTCGAGCAGGACCGACTGCTCGACCCCGCGCAGGGCCTCCTTGCCGGACAGCACCTGCGACTCCGCCTGGCGGACGAGATTGCCGGTGCGGAACCCATTGAACAGTGTCTGCGAAATGGTGAGCTGCGCCGTGTAGCCACGCAGCGTCGCCCGCTCGGTGTCGCCCCCGGGGATTAAATTCCGGACGGCGATCAGGCTCGGGGTGAGATTGGCGTTGATCTGCGGCCGGTAACCGGACAGCGCGATCGAGACGTTCTCGTCGGTGCCACGCTGGCGTGCCCGCTCGGCATTGAGCACCGGATTGGTCTGGTAGGCCCGCGTGAGTGCGCCCGGCAGCGTCTCGGCGGAAGCAGGCAGCACTAGAGCCGCCATGAAGGCCGCGATCCGCACCACTCGTCCGACCGCTTGTAGGGTTCGTCCGTGTCGCTCGAATATCGACGCCCCCGACCATCGGGGGCGTCGATCACGCGTGTGGTCAGTATACATTGTTTTCCGTTCGGAGCCGGTTTCTGATGCGCGGATCGGGATCGGTTCCGGGAGTGTACGAGCCGAAGCCGGCTGCCGCCTCGGTCCTGCCACGGAGCGTCGTCCGCGGCAGGACCGCGTCCATATGAGACAGAGCCGCATGCTCTTGCCCGAGGCGACCATAGATGAATGCGTCGGGGTCAGTGGCGTAACGGCCGGACGCGACCGCTACGGTCGGGATACCCACACTCGTCCGGGGCAACACGGCATTGGGATGCGCCAGCGCTGCGTGCTCCTGAGACAGTCGCGAGTAGATCACCGGGTCGGGATCGGTCGCGTACTGCTGGGCAAGAGAGGGAGCAACGCCGGCCAACGAAATGGCGACGGCGGCGAGCAGCGTATTCCGGATCGAGTCCATTGTGTTTCTCCTTGTGTCAGAAAGCTTCGTGTCTGCTTTCAAATAGTATTTCGCACAGGAGAAGCGCGCGGTTACACCGCTTGTGCTTTTCGATGACGTCACTTCACGTCGATACGGCCGACCATGCCGGCTTCGCGGTGACCGGGAATCAAGCAGCCGAATTCAAAGCGGCCCCGCTTGTCGAAACTCCACACCAGTTCGACCTTCTGTCCGGGAGCCACCGTTCTGCCATTCGCGTGATCGTGCTTCATGTCCGGGTGCCGCTCCATGAAGTGCTTGTGGGCAAGGTTCTCGTCGGTCGTGGCCAGAACGAACTCGTGATCGAGTGCCCCGGCGTTTGCGAGCACGAATTTCACCCGATCATTGCGCCGGACCGTGAGGTGGTCGGGTACGAACAGCATCTTTCCGTCCCCTTCGCGCATCATGACCTCGACGATTCGCGACGGCTTCTTCGGGTCACCGGGGCTACCGGCGCTGTATCGAGCATGCGTGTGCTCCTCGGGTGCGGCCTCCATCCGAGGCTGCTCTGCCGGTGTCGGGATGGGGGGAGCAGATCCGCCGGCGTGTTGCGCCGAAGCAGGCAGAGTCGAGGCGAGCAAAAGCGCAAAGACTGCGGAGGTTGGCTGAAACTGCATGAGTATTCTCCGTTCGGGGGAAAGGAACCAGATCGACTACCAGCGCAGCAGGCGCGGACCGAGAAGCGCGCCGGCCACGGTGCAGAGGGCGATCGTGCCGCCGTACCACAGCGCCACGAACGGCACCGAATCGTCCATGCAATGGAGCGAATAGCCCATGGCGCTGAGCCCTCCGGCGACCAGTCCGGCGAGCGCGCCGGTGCGGCGGAGATCCGTCGGCATGGCCCGGCGCACGGCCCAGATCGTCAGCGCAAACGGCACCACGGCGATTACCGGTATGGAGACGAGGCACTCCACCCACTCGTTGCCGAGCACCGCCGCATGCCAGTGCGAGCGCGGTGCGAACGAGAGCGCGGCGACGGCGAGCCCCATGATCCCGATGAAGGGCAAGGCGATTATTGCGAACGACATCCTACGCTCGCCGCCGGGACGTGCGAGTCGAGTTAGATACACGGCCGCGAGCGTCACGACGGCGAGCGTGAACACCAGCTTCGCGGCCAGATAGACGAACGCCTCGAGGTCGCCGACGTCGGACCGCACGCCGAAGCCGACGAACACCAGCACGGCCGCGGCGAGCGCTCCGAGCCCGATCGCGACGACGATTCCGCGCGACACGCTGCGCGTGTCGACCGGCTCCAGCTGCGTGCTCAGGATCGCGATCAGGTCATCGGTCTTCATCGATTCTTCTCCTGGGCGATCGCCGTGCCGAGCGCCTTCAACCCCCGATGAATGTTCACCTTGACGGCAGATTCCGAGGCGCCGCATTTTGCGGCAGCCTCGGCGACACTGAGCCCGTCGATCTTGACGAATTGGATCGCCTGCTGCATTCGCGAGGGCAGACGGCTCAGCATGCGGCGGAGATCGAGCGCGCTCTCGGTCCCGGTATAATCGTCGACCGCGACGACGTCCTCGGCCTGGTCGAGCCCGACATCGGCGGTCGACGTCTTGGTGCGACGCAGGTGATCGAGCAGCTTGTAGCGGGCGATGGCGAACACCCACGGCGTCAATGGCTCGGCCGGGTCGTAGGTGTGGCGGCCCGTGTGGACCGCCATCAGCGCCTCCTGCACCAGGTCCTCGGCCTCGGCGACGCCGCGGCCGGCCCGAACCAGCCGACCGCGAAAGTACCCGCGCAGATAACCGCTCAAAGCCTGCAGAAGGTCCCGATGCGCCCGCCCGTCGCCGGCGAGGCTCGCCGTCATCAGGGCTTTGAGCGCCGGCTCCTTCGCGATCATCGCGACCACCTCGTCATGCCACCGGGGCCGGCATGCGGTCGTGGGCCTTCGAACCCTCCTCGCGATCCTCAGGCTTCAGCCTCGTCACCACGCCGCTCTTCACCACCGCGTAGACCGCCGGGATGACGATCAGGGTCAAGACGGTCGACGACACCATGCCGCCGATCATCGGCACGGCGATCCGCTGCATCACCTCGGCGCCGGTGCCGTGGCTCCACATGATCGGCAGCAGGCCGGCCATGATGGCGGCGACCGTCATCATCTTGGGCCGCACCCGCTCGACCGCCCCGGTCATGATCGCCGCATAGAGGTCATCGCGGGTGAACGGCCGGCCCTGCGCCGCCCGCTCCGCCCGCAACTCCTCGAGGGCGTGATCGAGATAGATCAGCATCACGACGCCGGTCTCGGCGGCGACGCCGGCGAGCGCGATGAAGCCGACCGCGACGGCGACCGACAGGTTGAAGCCCAGCCACCACATCAGCCACAGTCCGCCGACCAGCGCGAACGGCACCGACAACATCACGATCACGCTCTCGGTGACGCGGCGGAAGTTGAGGTAGAGGAGCAGGAAGATGATCAGCAGCGTGATCGGCACGACGATCTGCAGCCGCGCCTTAGCCCGCTCCATGTACTCGAACTGGCCGCTCCACGAGACCGAATAGCCGGGCGGGAACGCGACCTTCTCCTGCACGGCCTTCTGGGCGTCGGCGACGTAGCCGCCGACGTCGCGGTCGCGCATGTCGACATAGATGTAGACGGCGAGTTGGGCGTTCTCGGTCCGGATGGTGGCGGGCCCACGCCCGAGGCCGACCTTGGCGATCTGTCCGAGCGGCACGGTACCGCCCTCCGGCGTGGGGACGAGCACCTGGGTGGCGATCGCGGCCGGATCGCTGCGGTAGTCGCGCGGGTAGCGCACCGCCACGGAGTAGCGCTCGCGGCCCTCGACCGTGGTGGTGACCGGCTCGGCGCCGAGCGCCGCCGCGACCATGTTCTGCAGGTCGTCGATGGTCAGCCCGTAGCGGGCGATCTGGGCGCGGTCCGGATCGATGTTGAGGTAATAGCCGCCGATCACCCGCTCGGCGAAGGCGCTGGTGGTGCCCGGGACGGTGCGCACCGCCGCCTCGATCTTGCGCGCGAGCGCCTCCAGCTCGACCAGATCGGGCCCGTAGACCTTGATGCCGATCGGGGTGCGGATGCCGGTCGAGAGCATGTCGGTGCGCGCCTTGATCGGCATGGTCCAGGCGTTCGAGACACCGGGGAACTGCAGCGCTCCGTCCATCTCGGCGATCAGCTTGTCCGTGGTCATGCCGGGCCGCCACTCGCGTTCCGGCTTGAGGTTGATGATGGTCTCGAACATCTCGGTCGGGGCCGGGTCGGTCGCCGTCGAGGCCCGGCCGGCCTTCCCCCACACCGAGGCGACCTCGGGGAAGCTCTTGATGATCTTGTTCTGGGTCTGCAGCAGCTCCGCCGCCTTGGTGACCGACAGACCCGGGAACGCGCTCGGCATGTAGAACAGCGTCCCCTCGTTGAGGGTGGGCATGAACTCCGAGCCGAGCTTCATGGCCGGCCACGCGCTCGCGGCGAGGATCAGCACAGCCGCCAGAATCGTGAGGCCCTTGAAGCGGAGTGCGGCGACGATGATCGGCCGGTAGGCCCAGATCAGGACCCGGTTCACCGGGTTCTTGTGCTCCGGCATGATCCGCCCGCGCACGAACAGCAGCATCAGGGCGGGAACCAGGGTCACCGAGAGGAACGCGGCCGCCGCCATGGCGAAGGTCTTGGTGAAGGCGAGCGGCTTGAACATCCGCCCTTCCTGCGCCTCGAGCGCGAAGATCGGCAGGAACGAGACCGTGATGATCAAGAGGCTGAAGAACAACGCCGGCCCGACCTCGATCGCCGCCTCGACGAGGGATTCGTGGCGGGGCTTGCCGGGCGGCGCCCGCTCGAGGTGCTTGTGGGCGTTCTCGATCATGACGATCGAGGCGTCGACCATGGCGCCGACCGCGATGGCGATGCCGCCGAGGCTCATGATGTTGGACGAGAGCCCGAGCGTGTACATCAACAGGTAGGCGATCAGCACGCCCACCGGGAGTGTGACGATGGCGACGAAGGCGCTGCGCACGTGCAGGAGGAACAGCACACAGACGGCGGCGACGATGATGCTCTCCTCGATCAGCGTCCCCTTGAGGGTCTCGATCGCCCGGTGGATCAGGTCGGAGCGATCGTACACCGGCACGATGTCGACCCCGGCCGGCAGGCTCGAGGCGATGTCGGCGAGGCGCTTCTTGACGTTGCCGATGACCGTGAGGGCGTTCTCGCCGGAGCGCTGCAGCGCGATGCCGGTCACGGCTTCGCCCTCGCCGTCGACCTCGGTGAGGCCGCGGCGCTCGTCCGGCGCGAGCTCCACGCGGGCGACGTCGCGGAGGAACACCGGCACGCCCTTGTCGCTCTTGACGACGACGTCGCGCAGGTCGTCGAGGCTCTTGATGTAGCCGCGCCCGCGGATCGCGAACTCGGTCTCGGACAGCTCGACGGTGCGGCCGCCGACGTCGCGGTTGCTCGCCTTGATGGCGGCGTTGACCTTGTCGAGCGGGATGCCGAGCGCCTGCAGCCGGCGCGGATCGACCACGACGCTGTACTGCTTGACGAAGCCGCCGACACTCGCCGCCTCGGCGACACCTTCGGCCTTGGCGACCGCGAAGCGGATCTGGAAATCCTGCAGACTGCGCAGCTCGGCGAGCGTGTGCTGGGCGCTGCGCACGACGTACTGATAGACCCAGCCGACCCCGGTCGCGTCCGGGCCGAGCGAGGGCGTGACGCCGGTCGGCAGGCGGCGTTGCGCGGCGCCGAGATACTCCAGCACGCGCGAGCGCGCCCAGTAGAGGTCGGTGCCGTCCTCGAAGATCACGTACACGAACGACACGCCGAAGAACGAGAAGGCCCGCACTGTCTTCGATTTCGGCACGCTCAGCATCGAGGTCGCGAGCGGAT
This sequence comes from Rhodoplanes azumiensis, assembly GCF_042682915.1. Lineage (NCBI taxonomy): Bacteria > Pseudomonadati > Pseudomonadota > Alphaproteobacteria > Hyphomicrobiales > Nitrobacteraceae > Rhodoplanes > Rhodoplanes azumiensis. Next base: position 233,430 of record NZ_JBHUIW010000004.1, read on the forward strand.
AGGTGACTTGGTCCTCGACCACCTGCGGGGCCTGTCCGGCGTATTCGGTGTAGACGATGACCTGGACGTCGGAGAGGTCCGGGATGGCGTCGAGCGGCACCTTGTGGACCGCGTAAATGCCGCCCAGCGTCACGAACAGGGTCGCGAGCGCGACCAGGAACCCGTTGCGGGCCGACCAGCGGATGATGGCGCCGATCATCGGATCACCCAGGAGGTCGAAAAACTCGTCGTCATGGAGCGGGCCCGGCCGGCCAGCCGTGCGTCGTGTTCGGGCCTACCGTAGAAAGGGGCGATCATCGGGCCGCCTCGGGGGTCGTGAAGGATTTCAGGGCGGCATTGAGGTTGCTCTCGGAGTCGATCAGGAACGTCGCCGTGGTCACCACCGGCTCGCCCTCGGCGACGCCGTCCAGCACTTCGACGTAGCCCTGGCCGCGCGCCCCGAGCGTCACGTCGCGCGGCTCGAAGCGGCCTTCCTCCTTGGCGACGAACACGACGCGCCGCGCGCCGGAGTCGATCACGGCGGCTTCCGGGACGACGATCCGCGGAGCTTCCTCACTGCCGGCGTGGAACACCACGTCGGCGTACATGTCGTTGCGCAGCCGGCCGGCGCGATTGTCGAGTTCGATACGCACGCGGGCCGTGCGCGTCTCCGGCCGCAGATCCGGGTAGATGAACGTGACGGTGCCCTCGAGCGGCTCGGTCGGATAGGCGCGCAGGATCACGTCGGCGTGCATGCCCTCGTGAATCGCGGCGAGGTCGTGCTCCGACACCTCGGCGATCACCCACATGCGGGAGAGGTCGGCGATGCGGTAGAGCTCGTCCCCCGGCATCAGGCGCTGGCCGTTGACGATCTTCTTGTCGATCACGACCCCGTCGGCGGGCGACAGCCAGTCGAGCGTACGGGGGTTGGTGCCCTTGGCGCGGACGTCCTGGATGTGCGCCTCGGGCACGCCGAGATTGCGCAGCTTCTGCATCGCGCCGTCGAGGGTCTGCGGGCCGACGCCGTTGAGCCGCCCCTGCACCGAGACGGCGATGTTCAGGTCCACCTGGGCGAGCTGAATGTCCTTGCTGTAGATCCGGAACAGCGGCTGGCCGGCACGCACCTTCGCTCCCGTGGTGTCGACGAACAGAGCTTCGACATAGGACTCCGAGCGCACCGTCACGGTGGTGAGGCGGCGCTCGTCGTACTTCACGGTGCCGACGCCGCGCACCGCGCGCACCAGCACGCGCGCCGCCGCCGGCTCGGTGCGCACGCCGCTGCGCTGGACTTTGGCGAGGCTGACCTTGACCGACTTGCCGTCGCTGGGCTCGTCGCCGTCGTAGACGGGGACGTAGTCCATCCCCATCGGATCCTTCTTCGGCACCGGCGAGACGTCCGGCAGCCCCATCGGATTGCGGTAGTAGAGGATCTTGCGGGTCGCATCGACCACCGGCTTCGGCGCGACGCCGGCGAGCGGCGGCTCCTGCGAGTCGGTGACCGGCAGGAACGCACGGCCGTTCTCGTCCGTCCGCGGCGTCGCCGACCACCGTGGCGCCCCGCTGGGGTCGCGCCAGTACAGGATCGGTTCCTGCGGGCCCGCCGCCGCGTGACCGGCGTGCGCCGCCCCCTGGGACTGCGCGAGCGCGGGCGCCGCGCCGGGCAACAAGCGCCACGGCGCCAGCGTCACGGCGCCGATCGCGGTTCCGGCCAGCGCTGCGGCGGCGACGAGCAGAACGGTCGTTCGAGTCATGGGATCACCCTTGGAGGGCGCAACGGAAGGTCCGGCGCGCCTTCTCGTCGTGTCACTTCACCGCTTTGACGATGACCTTGCTCTGCACCGTGTCGGGCTCGCCCTGCACCTTGGCGGAGAGCAGGACCTGATAGCGGCCGGGCATCGGCAGGTCGGTCTTGAACGAGTACGTGCCGGGCTCCTTCGACGGCACCACCTCGACGGGCGACACCATGTCGGCCATGCCGTCCGGCGCCATGTCGACCCGGGTGCGGACGATCACGGCGTCGGGCACCGCCTTGCCGGTCGGCTTGTGGACGAGGCGGAGCGTGACGATCACGTCGTCGCCCTTCTTCATCTCGGGCGCCACGGCCTCGAACGCGTAGTCGTTCGCGCCGGCGCGGGCCGCCGTCGAACCGAGGAGGGCGAGGGCCACGGCAGGCGCGGCGATCCAGAGGCTGGGCTTCATGGTGGGTCCTTTCGAGCGATTGGTGATGGGCATGCCCACCCAGGGTGGGTTCCACTACTCGGTGAACTACCGATGGTGGAGATTTCCGGCAGGGATACGGCCGACGCGCTCGCGGCTTCCGACGGCGTCGGGGCCGGCGTGCATGAACAGGTGCAGCAGAACGCAGACGAGCAAGGGCAGCATGACGACCAGCGTGCCGCTGGGCTGTCGGGACGTGATCTCGCCTGAGACGAGCAGCCCGATCGTTGCGACGAGCCCGGTCCCGAGCAAGGCGCCCAAGACGAGCGCTAGGCCGTTGCGGATCAAGGTCATGATGCTCCCCCGGGCCGGGAGGGCGAATTCTGCGGTGCGCCCTTCCGGCCTCTTCGAATAGTTCGTCGCTCGGGCGAATCCGGTTACAGAAAAAGTCATCGCCCAGCCGACTTCGAATATCCTGCTGCAATTACTAAGAAATTTCTTCCAAGGGATCACTGCGAGCGGTGCGGCATCGAGGAACTCGGCCCACCTTGATACCGGTGCGCATTGTAGGTTCGCGGCGCCGGTTTCGGCTCGACCGTCTTCGCCGCCGGCGGCTTGGTCATCGTATGAGGGACCGGGCTCTTCGGTCCGCCCTGATATTGATGGACGTTCTGCGCCATCGCCGGGCCTGCGATCAGGCCCGACAGGATCACGCTCATCACCAACGTCCTCGGCTTCATGGTCTTCGTCCTCTCTGTTGCGCGACAGCGCACATCCAGGAGTTCGAAGGCGAGCGGCGTCCGGTTACACGAAAAATGCGGTCAGGTGGCTCCGGCCCGGTCACGGTCGGAACAAGGGTTTCCGCCCAGGATTGGTTGAGCGAGCCCCCGCCGGGAGATCACCGATGTCGTATGCGCGCTTTTTGCTGATGATCGCCGCCTCGACGGTCGTGATGTTCGGCCTGATGTATCTGAACACGTTCGCACTCGACCACGTCTGGTTCAGCCAGACCCGAACCTGGATGGCGTTGGTGATGGGAGCCGTCATGGCCGTCATCATGCTCGGATTCATGTGGGGCATGTACTCGAACCGCCGCGCGAATATCGCGATCGTCCTGGTCAGCGCGGTCGTGTTCACGCTCGCGCTCTGGCTCGTCCGCAGCCAGGAGACCGTCGCCGACGTCTCGTACATGAAGGCAATGATCCCGCACCACTCGATCGCGATCATGACGAGCGAACGCGCCCACATCAAAGACCCGCGGGTGCGAAAGCTCGCCGACGGCATCATCGAGGCGCAGGTCCGTGAAATCCGCGAGATGGAGCAACTCGTCGCCGACCTCGAGCGAAATCCGACCCCGGCCGAGGCGAGAAACCTCCCTCCACGTCCACCGAACTAAACGCCGCGATCGCTTCGCTCAAAGCTCGACGGTTCGCAGCCGCACGGCGTTCAGGATGACGCTGACCGAGGAGAGCGCCATCGCGGCGGCGGCGATCACCGGCGACAGGAGAATTCCGAAGAACGGGTAGAGCAGCCCGGCCGCGACCGGCACGCCCACGGCGTTGTAGACGAAGGCGAAGAACAGGTTCTGGCGAATGTTGCGCATGGTCGCCCGCGACAACCGCCGCGCCCGCACGATGCCGGTCAGGTCACCCCCGAGCAGCGTCACGCCGGCGCTCTCGATGGCCACGTCGGTCCCGGTTCCCATTGCGATGCCGGCGTCGGCGGCGGCGAGCGCAGGGGCATCGTTGACCCCATCCCCGGCCATCGCCACGACCCGGCCCGCCCGCCGATGGCTCGCCACCACCTCGCTCTTGCGATCCGGGAGCACGTCCGCCTCGACCTCCTCGATCCCGAGCCGGCGCGCGACGGCCAGCGCGGTCGTGCGATTGTCGCCGGTCAGCATGACCACCCGAACCCCGTCGGCGCGGAGCGCCTCGAGCGCGGCCGGGGTCGACGACTTCACCGGGTCGGCGATCCCGATCACGGCGGCGAGCCGCCGATCGATCGCGACGAAGATCGCCGTCGCCCCGTCGCTGCGCAGCCGGTCGGCGTCGCTCGCCAGCGGGCCCACGTCGATCCCCTCCTCGGTCAGGAAGGTCCCGCTCCCGAGCACGACGTTGCGCCCCTCGACTGTGCCGCGCGCCCCCTTGCCGGCCGGGGACGCGAAATCGACCACGGCCGGAAGCTGTTCGCCGTGCGGGGCGGCGGCCCGCACCACGGCGAGCGCCAGCGGGTGCTCGCTCGCGCGCTCCACGGCCGCGGCGAACCGCAGCACCTCCTGCTCGTCGAAACCGGGGGCGGTCACGACCGCCGTCACCGACGGCTTCCCCTCGGTCAGGGTGCCCGTTTTGTCGACCACCAGCGTGTCGATCCTCTCCATTCGCTCCAGGGCCTCGGCGTTCTTGATCAGGACCCCGGCCTGCGCGCCGCGGCCGACGCCGGTCATGATCGACATCGGCGTCGCGAGGCCGAGCGCACACGGACAGGCGATGACGAGCACGGAAACAGCCGCGACGAGTGCATAAGAGAAGCGCGGCTCCGGTCCCACGATCGCCCAGGCGGCGAAGGCGAGCAGAGCGATCGCGATGACGAGCGGAACGAACCAAGCGGAGACTTGATCCGCGAGACGTTGAATCGGGGCGCGGCTGCGCTGCGCCTCAGCGACCAACTGCACGATGCGCGCCAGCATGGTGTCGCGCCCGACTCGCTTCGCCCCGATGACGAGCGCGCCGGAGCCGTTCACGGTCCCCCCGATCACATCGGTGCCCGCCTCCTTGGTCACCGGCATCGACTCCCCGGTCACCATCGACTCGTCGACGGCGCTGCGCCCCTCCACCACGGTCCCATCGACCGGCACCTTCTCGCCTGGCCGGACGCGCAGGCGGTCGCCCACCTGAACTGCTTCGAGGGGCACGTCTTCCTCCTGTCCGTCCGGGCTGAGGCGTCGCGCGGTCTTGGGCGCGAGATCGAGCAGGCTCCGGATCGCACTGCCGGTCGTCTCGCGCGCCCGCAGCTCGAGCACCTGACCGAGGAGCACCAGCACCGTGATCACGGCAGCAGCCTCGAAGTAGACGGCGACGGCGCCGTCCGGTCCCCGGAACGCGGCAGGAAAGGCGCCGGGAGCGAAGACCGCGACGACGCTGTAGAGCCACGCGACGCCGGTCCCCATCGCGATCAAGGTGAACATGTTCAGGCTGCGGGTGACGAGCGACCGCCATCCCCGCTCGAAGAACGGCCAGCCGGCCCAGAGCACGACCGGCGTCGCGAGGCCGAACTGAATCCAGTTCGAGGTGGTCGCATCCAACAGGTGCCCGAGGCCCGACAGATGACCGCCCATTTCGAGAAGGAAAACCGGGACGGTGAGCGCGAGCCCGATCCAGAAGCGCCGCGACATGTCCCGGAGTTCCGGGTTCGGCGCCGCATTGCTGCTCGCGGCGACCGGCTCGAGCGCCATGCCGCAGATGGGGCACGAGCCCGGCCCGATCTGCCGGATCTCCGGGTGCATCGGACAGGTGTAGATCGCCCCGTCGTCGGTGACCCGCGGTGCCGCGTTCTCAGCGGCGATATACCGGCGGGGGTCGGCGAGGAACTTGGTCCGACACCCGGCCGAACAGAAATAGTAAGGCCGACCGTCGTGCTCCGCTCGATGTGTGCTCGTGTGCGGATCGACCAGCATGCCACAGACCGGGTCCTTCACGCGGTGCTCGGCCGCGGCCGGCGGGACTTGAACGGCGTGGTGGGCGTGACCGCAACAGGCCATCGCCGGGCTGCCGTCGCCCTTCGCGTCGTGATGATGGGTCGGCGTAGTCGTACGCGGATCGTCGCGGTGCTTTGGCATGGTTCGTCTCCGGGTCTTGCGGAGGACCGTGCACCTTCCCATCATGGGAAGGTCAAGACGACTCCACACGGAACTGGACGATGAACATCGGTGCGGCGGCGCGCGCTTCGGGCGTCTCGGCGAAAATGATCCGCTACTACGAGGAGATCCGGCTTCTCCCTCCGCCGGCACGGCAGGCGAGCGGATACCGCGATTATGGGGAAACCGACGTGCACCGACTCCGGTTCGTTCGGCGGGCGAGAGACCTCGGTTTCGAGATCGACCGGATCAAAGACCTGCTGCGCTTGTGGAGCGAACGGGATCGCTCGAACGCTGCCGTCAAAACGATCACCCTGACGCACCTCGCCGCCCTCGAGGAGCGCCGCCGGGCCCTCGACGAGGTGATCGGCGTGCTGCGCCATCTCGCCGAGTCGTGCGAGGGCGACGGGCGACCGCATTGCCCGATCATCGCCGACCTCGATGGGACTGCGCCGGCGGCTCGGGGCGAATCCTCGGCCGGCGGCCCCGCCGCGGACGTGCCGCGGGGCGGCCCCCGGAAGCGGTGGAAGCCTCGCCCTACTTGTGCTTCTCGAGCAGCGCCGTGATCTCCTTGATGCCTTCCTGCTGCTCTTCGATCGTCTTCTCGGCGAGCTTGCGGATGTCGGGGCTCTTGGAGTGCTCGAGCACGGCGCGCGCCATGTCGATCGCCCCCTGGTGATGGGGCAGCATCGCGCAGAGAAACGCGACATCCGGGTCCTGAATGGTCATCCCCGCCATCATCGGCGGGTTCATCTTCTGCATCGCGGCCATATAGCCCCGGCTCGTCTCGGGGACGGTCCCGGCCATGCCGCCACTCCCCATGCCCCCGCTCGCCATACCCTGGCCCATGCCTTGGTTCATGCCTTGGTTCATGCCGGAACCCGCGCTGCCGCCATGCATCATGTCGTGGGCCGAGGACCGAGCAGCCGATCGGCACGCCCGAAGGGACGAATCCTCTGCCGTCGGGGTGGGACTACCCGACTGCGACTGCGCCGTGCCTGCGAGCAGAAGGCCCGCAATCGAGACGATCACTGAAAGGCTGGCTTTGGACACGAGAACCTCCTCGTCGTTCCGCGGATGAACCCTCAACGCGGGCGGACAAGCCGAGGTCCCGGACCGAACTTCACGAGGCGCTATTTGGCCGCGGTCGCGTGGCCGGTCCCAGGGCCGGAGCGATCGGGCGAGCGATCGCAAGCACCCCTTTCAGTCCGCTGCCGAACCGAGCGATCGCATCCTTGTGCGACCGCAGCTCGCTGTAAGGCAGGTATCGAAGGTCGAGGTCGCTCACCTTCGAGAAGGCCGGCCGTGCGAATTGAGCGCGCACGTCGTCCTGGCGGTCATCCGGAGCAACCAGGAAGAAGTTGCGCGCCGACGCGCCATCGATGCCGAGCGCCAGATCGAGCATCCGCACGATGCCGGAATAGATGCTGGTCGTGTGCTCGACTTCGAAGGCGGCCACGAACTCTCCACCGCTCCGATCGATCCAGATGACGTCGATCAGCCGGATCGCGTCGGCCGAGGGGGCGGACGCGATCCGGTCGGGCAAGCGCTCGAGGCAGCCCTCGCCGAGGCGGCCGTCGCGGTAACGCCGAGCGCCGTCGTTCGCGGCCACCCAAACGTCGAACCCTAGCGCAAAGCCGAGATCACGCAGCCACCCCTGCACTTCGGTGTGGGTGTGATCGGCCTCCCTCGCTGCGGCCTCGGCCTTGGCCGCGGCAGCGGACTGCTCGCGAACCCGCTCGAGGTCGGTCCTCCAACCGGACAGATCGGCCGCGCCATCTCGCGACGGGATCGGGTATCGCTTCGACCCGACATCGAACAGGAATGCCGCGACCGCTCCCAGATCGTTCGAGAGCAGGTTTTGGTGGGTCCGGTTCAACTCCAGAATGCCGTCGCGCATGGCGAGGTACTCGGTCCACCGCCCGAGCTTCACGGTCGCCCCGCGGACAGCATTGAACCCGTTGACGATGGCCGTATTGAAGGGCGGAGCGATCGTCGGATGCAGGAAATACATCAAGTTGGCGACGGCCGGCCCCAGCCCCTTGATTCCGACTTGGTCAAGCCGATGGATCGCCGCCACGATCTGGGCCTCGGAGTTGCAGCACAGGCAAGTGTCGAGGAAGCGACCGAACGCGATCTGGTTCTGCCGATTCTCGTAGATATCCGGGATGCGGAGCTTGGGCTTCCACATGAAGGCGTGATCGGCCCCCTTGAAGACCTGTCGCTGCTCCGAAATCGAATCCAAGACGGTCTCGAGCGAGGAGCCCCGAAAGGCATTGCCGAAGGTGTCGGTCTCGATCTCCTTGATGACGGCCTGAATGCCGCGGCGGATCGAGCGGAAGTTCTTGATTCGCTCCTCCCACAAGAACCATGTGCGGTACGTTCCGGCGGGGTCGTCACGCCAGTGCCGGATCAGGGCCGACACCCAATCCTGTTCGGCCAGGACGGTCGTGGTGTCGCCTGGATCGCCGCCCCTGACCGTCATCTCGACCTCACCAGAATGCTGTTGCGACTTGCCTGTTCGGCAACAGGCTGTTGCATCAACATAGTCATATGCTTGTGAGTCGCGCGCTCCAGTTTCTGTCCCTGAAACTCCGTTATTGCCGGATCTCGATGGACACCGCCAAGAGAGTCCATGGACCAGAGCGGCGGCGTTTCGGATTGGGTCAGCGCCTTCGCTGTCCTGGAGGCTGGCTCCTCCCGGAGCTGGACAGGCGGTAGGGACCCTCTTCCTGCATTGCCCGACTAGGCGTGCCGGTCACCCGAAGTGTGTCCTCGCCGAACGACCCGCCGGCGCCACGCTTTCGATAGACAGGGAAGAGCTGCAGGAGCCTGAGCCGTCGTCAGGGCCCGCTAAGGATCGCTGTCCAAAAGGCGTTGGAAAAGGTCATCATCTTCAAGGGACTGAGCCCTCACCCGCTCCATTTTCTGGCTCTATTCCTCCGTTTCTGGACGGCGAGAAGCTCCGCGAAGCCGTTGTGAGTTGGGCCGATCTTGTTCTCCGGGCAGCTTGGCATACCGGCGAGGCGAACTCTGGAGGCGAAATCGACCGACTTCGTCGCAGCGCAGATCGAGAGTCCGAGCCACGGAGCGCTTCGTCGTCCCGCCAGTGTTCTGGGACGACATCCTTCCTAAGCGTCGCGTCCAACCGTTCTACGCGGCGTGATATAAGCGTCCACTGCCGTCGCTTCCCTGGCGCACGAACTGGAAGGTCCGCAACCGATCCAAGTATGGGTAAACGTATGGACCAACGTCATGTCGCCACGAAAAGAGCTTTTATTTCAATTGGATGAGCTTTATCGTGGCGGAGGGAGTGGGATTCGAACCCACGATACGGTTTCCCGTATACACGCGTTCCAGGCGTGCGCCTTCAACCACTCGGCCACCCCTCCGGAGCGCCCCTGATTAAGGAGGCGGGCGCGAGAATGCAAGGCCCTGTCCGGGCGAGGGGTTCGGCCCTGCGGGGCGGCGCCCCGGCATGGCGTCCGGGGAGCGAGCGGGCCATCCGTTTCGAGCCCCTTGCCCCCTTCGAGCCTGCGGGCGCGTCGAGCCCCCTGTCCCCCCGCGGCGTCGAGCCCCGCCTCGGTCGAGCCCCACTTGGCCACCACGCGGGCCGGGCCGCTCCGCCGGCCACCCGGCCCGACGCCCCCGTCGGAGTGTCCGAGCCGACGCCATCGCGGCGGATCCTCCGCCCCGCCCCTGCCGACGGATCTTCGGCGCGGCACCCGAACCGGGCCGCCGGGATCGGGACAGCGGGTCGTCGCGTGGCCTCGGCTCGCAGCGCGCCCTCCCCCAGTGCGAAGCGCTCGCCGCACGGCGGGCCCGTTCGGCTCGCGGCGACGGTGGACACGGCCTGGGAATTGCGGCACCGCAGATCGGGTGTCCCGCCGGCCCTGACCCGAACCCTGAAACTGCCGATGCCGCTCCCGCCCTCCGTCGCGCCTGCGGCCGCTCCTGCGGCCGCCGGCCCGGCTCCGACCCCGACCGAAGGCCGGGCGTCCGGCCTCGACGCCACCCCCCCGCCCACCGTCGGGCTGATCCTCGCGGGCGGGCGGGCGCAGCGGCTCGGCGGTGGCGACAAGGGGCTTTTGGGCGTCGGCGGCCGGCCCATCCTCGCCCGGGTCGTCGCGCGGCTCGCCCCCTGTGCCGCCGTCGTCCTCAACGCCAACGGCGATCCGGCCCGGTTCGCCGGGCTCGGCCTGCCGGTGGTCGCCGACACGGTGCCGGGCTACGCCGGCCCGCTCGCCGGGGTTCTGGCCGGCCTCGATTGGGCGGCGACGCATCGGCCCGACATCGGCCATGTGGTGACGGCGCCGGCCGACGCACCGTTCCTGCCGGCCGATCTCGTCGCCCGCTTGCACGCCGCCGCACGGGCCGCCGGCACCCCGATCGCCTGTGCCGCCTCCGGCGGCCGGCGCCACCCGGTGGTCGCGCTGTGGCCCGTGACGCTGCGCGAGGCGCTCCGGCGCGCCCTCGTCGACGAGGGCCTGCACAAGGTCGGCGCATTCCTCGATCGCCACGGTGCCGCGACGGCGGACTGGCCGGCGGCGCCGGTGGATCCGTTCCTCAACGTCAACACGCCGGCCGACCTCGACGAGGCCGAGCGGCTCGCCGCGGCGCATCCCGACGCCTGAGTGCCGACCGGCGCCGCCACGTCCCGCAACCGCCGGCACGCCTCGCCGACGGACGTCGCGGACAGCGCTTGTTGCCGTTATGCATCATTCCATGTCTTTATAGTTCGTAAACGGCTAGCCCGATTGTCGAGGCGCAGTCGGGCTGTCACGGTCCGGCGCCGAGGAGAGCACCCGTGGTCCGTCGTCTGCGGCACCCTGCACTGAAGCGCGCGGTCGGCCTTCTGGCCGCCTATGCGCTCGCGCTCCAGATGCTGCTCGCCGGCATGGTCGCGACCCAGATGGCCGTGGCCGGCGACGGCGCCGCCGCGCTCTGCTTCACCACGGGCGGCGCGTCCGACGCCACCACGGCCACGCCCGACGGCACCGGCGCTCCGCCTGCTTCACCGCACACGCCGTGCGCCGTCTGCGTCTTCGCGAGCCTCGCGCCGCCGCTGCCGGTGATCGCGGGCTTGGCGATCCCGCAGGCGCGGGCGCAGCGCTCCCGCCGTCCCGTCGGCCGTGCGGGCCGGCGCGTCCGCCGCCACGAACCGCGCTCCTCGCGAGGGCCTCCGCGGGCTGCCTGACCGTCCCCCGTGCCCCCGGTCATCGCATCTCCCGACACGAGTTCACCCGATGTCACGCCTGATCCGCGCGCTCTGCGCGGCGTCGGCGGCCGCTGCCGCCTGCTCCCCCGCCTCCACGCTCGCCCAGTCCACCGCCCTGCCACCGCTCGTCGTCGAAGGGGCCGCCGGCACGACGCCGGCCGCCAGCCCCGCGACCGCGACCGCACCCGCCGGCGCGACGAGCCTCACGGTGCCGACCACGGCCCAGGCCGAGGCGGCGCTGTCGCGCGTGCCCGGCGCCGTCGCGGTCGTCCCCGACACCGCCTTCAAGACCGGCCCGGCCCGCACCGCCAAGGACATCCTCGACTACGTCCCGGGCGTGTGGATCGAGCCCAAATGGGGCGACGATTCGCGCCTCTCGATCCGCGGCTCGGGGTTGTCGCGCAACTTCCATCTGCGCGGCGTCCAGCTCACCATGGACGGCATTCCGATCAACACCTCGGACGGCTACGGCGACTTCCAGGAGATCGACCCGACCGCCTATCGCTACGTCGAGGTGTTCAAGGGGGCGAACGGCCTGCGCTTCGGCGCCAATGCGCTCGGCGGCGCGGTCAATTTCGTGGTGCCGACCGGCCGCGACGCCACGGCGCTCGACACCCGCATCGACGCCGGCGGCTTCGGCTTCGTGCGCGGCCAGGCCGCGGTCGGCGGCGCCGCCGGGCCGTGGGACGCCTTCGCCACGGTCTCGTCGTCGATGCAGGACGGCTATCGCGAGCACTCGTGGGGGAACGCGGAGCGGGCGAGCGGCAATGTCGGCTACCGGGTCTCGCCGGACGTCGAGACCCGCCTCTACGTCAACGCCAATTCGGTGCGCCAGCGCATCCCGGGCGAGGTGACCAAGGCGCAGGCACTGTCCTCGCCGCGCACCGCGGCCGTGAACAACCTGACCAACGACTGGCAACGCAACATCGACACGTTGCGCCTCGCCAGCCGGACCACGGTGAAGCGCGACGGCACGGTGTTCGAGTTCGGCGCCTTCGGGGTCGACCGCCATCTGATGCATCCGATCTACCAGTGGCTCGACTACCGCTACGAGGACTACGGCGGCTTCGCCCGCGCCGTCGACGAGCGTCTGCTGCTCGGCCATCGCAACCGCTTCACGCTCGGCGCCAACGTGCTCAACGGCACCATCCGGGCCGACCAGTACGTCAACACGGGCGGGCAGAAGGGCGCGCTCACCTCGTCGCGCATCCAGCGGCCGGAGAACTACACGGCCTATGCCGAGAACGCCTTCTACGTGGTGCCGACCGTCTCGCTGATCGCCGGCGCGCAGTATCTCTACGCCGTTCGCGAGCAGGAGGTGCGCTTCTCGACCAACGGCGACCTGAACGGCCGCGCGACCTACAGCGTGTGGAGCCCGAAGGTCGGCGTGCTGTGGGACGTCGCGCCCGACTGGCAGGTGTTCGGCAACGTGTCGCGCAGCGCCGAGGTGCCGAGCTTCGGCGAGAGCGTGTCGCCCAACGCGACGAACCCGACGCTGCCCAACATCCCGTTCTGGGCGATCCGGCCGCAGCGCGCGACCACGGTCGAGATCGGCACCCGCGGCCGCCGGCCGGACGTGAGCTGGGACGTCGCCCTCTACCGAGCCGAGATCAGCAACGAGCTGATGTGCCTCTATTCGAGCTTCGGGAGCTGCAACGTCACCAATGCGGACCGTACCGTCCATCAGGGCGTCGAGCTCGGGCTCGGCGTGTCGCTCCTGAAGAGCCTTCTCGTGCAGGCCGGCGAGCCGGACCGGCTGTGGCTGCAGCTCGCCTACACGTACAACGACTTCCGCTTCGACGGCGACGCCCGGTTCGGCGACAACCGACTGCCGGGCGCGCCGCCTCACATCCTCAAGGCCGAGCTTCTCTACAAGCATCCGGGCGGATACGCGTTCGGGCCGACGCTCGAATGGGTGCCACAGGCCTACTTCGTCGACAGCGCCAACACGCTGTCGACCGACGCCTATCTGCTGTGGGGCCTGAAGGCCGCCTACGACGACGGCACGATCTCGGCCTATGTCGAGGGCCGCAACCTCTCCGACGTCTCCTACATCTCGTCGGCCAGCATCATCGACCGCGCCACCACGGCGTCGGCCCTGTTCAACCCCGGCACGGGCCGCGCCGTCTATGCCGGCCTGCGCTGGCGCATGTGAGGAGGAGACCATCATGTCGAAGACCGCGATGCCGACGATCGCACGAAAGACCCGTGCGGCGACGATGGCCTTGTGCCTGATCACGATCGCGCCGGCGGCCGCGCATGTCACGCTGGAGCGCGGCGAGGCGTCGCCGGGCGCCGGCTACAAGGCGGTGCTGCGGGTGCCGCACGGCTGCGACCGCTCCGCGACCCTGAAGATCCGGGTGACGATTCCGGAGGGGCTGATCGCCGTGAAGCCGATGCCGAAGCCCGGCTGGACGCTCGCGGTGACCAAGGGGCCTTATCAGAAGGCCTACGACTTCATGCACGGTCTCACCGTGCAGGAGGGCGTGCGCGAGATCGTGTGGACGGGCCGGCTCGCCGACGAGCATTACGACGAGTTCGTGTTCGCGGGCTTCGTCGCGTCGGCGATGACGCCCGGCATCACGCTCGCCGTGCCGGTCGTGCAGGAGTGCGAGACCGGCACGGCCGCCTGGACCGAGGTCGCCGCGCCGGGCCAGGATCCGCACGCCCTCAAGACCCCGGCCCCGCTTCTGCGCATCGTCGCCCCGCCGGAGCATCACGGACATCATTGAGGCGGCGCGGCCATTCCGGGGCGCGCGCATCGGCGCGCGAACCCGGAATCCAGAGGCGGACTCTGCACCCGAGGCTGGATTCCGGGTTGCAGCCTGCGGCCGGCCCCGGACCGACGACGGTGCTACCCGGTGATCTCCGCATAGGAGACGAAGCCGACCGTGTCGCCGGGCGTCACCGCGGTCACGTCGTCGCCGATCTCGATCAGGCCGTCGGTCTCGGTCAGCGACGTGATGGCGCCGGCCCCCTCCAGGCGATGGACGACGGCCTCCGGTGCGCCGTCGGCGCCGAGGCGCAGCGAGCCACGCAGATACTCGCGCCGGCCCGGCCGCTTGCGATGGGCGAAGCCGGCCCGCACCGGCAACACGCGGGGGGGCTGCGGCGTCGCCCCGGCGAGCCGCAGCAGCAAGGGCCGCACCACCCTCACGAAGGTGACGAAGGCCGCCGCCGGATTGCCGGGAAGGCCGACGAAGGCCGCGCGCGCGCCCTCTTCGCCCGCCAGCACGCCCATCGCCACCGGCTTGCCCGGCTTGATGGCGACCCGCCAGACGTCCAGCCGCCCGACCCGCTCGACCGCGGTGCGGACGTGATCGGCCTCGCCGGTCGAGACGCCGCCCGACGTGATCACGAGGTCGTGGCCGACGGTCGCCTGTCGCAGCGCGTCGGCGAGCGCATCGGCGTCGTCGCCGAGAATGCCGAGATCCGTGACGGTCGCTCCGAGGGCCTCGGTGAGCGCCAGCAGCAGATACCGGTTGGCGTCGTAGATGGCGCTCGACGGCAGCGCCGTGCCGGGCTCGACGATCTCGTCGCCGGTGGAGAACAGCGCGACCGAGACGCGCCGCCGCACCGGCAGCGCGGTGAGGCCCTGGGCGGCCGCGAGCGCGATGTCGGCGGCCGTGATGCGTCGCCCCGCGGGAAGCATGAGGCCGCCGACCGCGATGTCCTCGCCGGCGCAGCGCCGGTTGTCGCCCGGCTTCAGCCCGGACGGAACCACGAGCACGTCACCGTCGAGCCGAGCGTCCTCCTGCATCAGCACCGTATCGGCGCCGGCCGGCATCGGCGCGCCGGTGAAGATGCGCACCGCCGCGCCGGGCGCCAGCGGACGCGCCGCGGCGTGCCCGGCCGTGACGCGGTCGACCACGGCGAGCCGGGTCTCGCCCACGGCCGCGAGGTCGGCGTGGCGGAGCGCAAAGCCGTCGACGGCGGAGTTGTCGAAGGGCGGCAGGTCACGCAGCGCCGCGACGGCGTGGGCGAGCACGCGGCCGCGCGCGGCGCGGAGCGCCACCGGCTCGAAGCCGGCGACCGGCGCGACGCGCGCGGCGATCAGCGGCTCCAGATCGTCGAGACGCAGCGCCGGGGCGCCGATCGAGAAGGTGTCGTCGCCGAGCTTCGCCATCAGGCGACGCCCGCCGCCGCGCGACCGCGCGCGATCGCCTCGTCGATCGGGATCGCCCGCTCGACCAGGAGATCGACGATCGCCTGCAGGTCGTCGAGCGGAAGCACCGTGACGGCGCCGTCCGCGACCTCGCCGTCGGACGCGATCGCGACGATGTCGGCGTCGCCCGGGAACAGATACGGCTTGCCGACCACGCCGCGGTGCACCTCGAGCTTGGGATGCGGCTCGCGCTTGAAGCCCTCGACCAGCACGAGATCGACCGGCGACAGCCGCGTCAGCAGCGCGTGCAGCTCGGGCTCGGGTGCGCCGCGCAGCTCCTGCATCAGGGCGACGCGCAGAGGCGAGGAGACCAGCACCTCGGTCGCGCCGGCGACCCGGTGGGCATAGGAGTCCTTGCCGGGATGGTCGACGTCGAAGCCGTGATGGGCGTGCTTGACGGTCGACACCGACAGGCCGCGCCCGATCAGCCGCGGAATGATGCGCTTGATGAGCGTGGTCTTGCCGGCTCCGCTCCACCCGGTGATCCCGATCACCCGCACCGCCGTCCCCCCGCGCTCGCCGCGCCCGTCGCGCGTCGCCTCCTCTTACCGGGAAGCAGGGCCGATTCCAATCACCGGCCGGGACCGCGGGACTTGACGCGGGGAGCCCGGGTCGCGACAAGACGCCGAGGACAGGCGGACCATGGACAGGCTCGATCTGCGCGGGCTCAAATGCCCGCTCCCGGCGCTGAGGACGAAACAGGCGCTCGCCCGGCTGCCGGCCGGCGCCGTCGTCGAGGTGGCCTGCACGGACCCGATGGCGGCGATCGACATTCCGCATCTCGTCGGCGAGAGCGGAGACGCGCTCGAGGCGAGCGGGCGCGACGGCGACGTGCTGACGTTCCGCATCCGCAAGCGGTGAGCCGCAGGAAGACCCGCCGCTGCGGCGCGGCGAGCAAGCGAGGCGAGCGCGGAAAGGAAACGGCCGGCGAGGCCGGCCGTCATGTCTTGCGGAGACGAGCGAGACCCGGCTCGATCTGATCAGATCCGCCCCACCAGCGCCAGCACCAGGACCACGACCAGCACGACGCCGACGATACCGCCCGGCCCGTAGCCCCAGCTGCGGCTGTAACCCCAGTTCGGCAGCGCGCCGATCAGAATCAGAATCAGGATGACGATCAGGATGGTCGACACCACGAGCGGCCTCCATGCACCTTTTCGAGAATGATCGTCGGGTCAATCCGGCACCGTCGTGAATGTTCCGGGCCGGGGATCCCCTGTGAATGATCGATCCCGTCAGTGCCGATCGACGCCGCGGCTGAGCACGAGGCCGACCACGAAGGCGCCGACGAGGCCGAGCGAGAGCATGCGGCGGCCGCCGAGCGAGCGGCCGAGCGCGAGGCCCGTGGTGACGAGCCGTGGATCCATCCACCACGGCGGCGCCGCGGCGGCCACCGACCGGGCGACGATCGCCTCGCGCCGCGCGGCCCGTCGGCGGATCACGGCGAGCCCGGTCGCGCCGATCAGCGCGACCAGGAGAAAGAAGCCGGCGAAGCCGAGGCTCGTCGCCACGGTGCCGAACTCTTCCCGGGCGAGGACGAACACCGCGGCGCCCAGGAACACGAGCGTCCCGAACGACGCGAGGGCGGTGATCGCGCCCCACACCCCGCTCTTCACGAGCGTGTCGAGCCGCGCCTGCCAGCGGAGCGTGATGCCCTCGAACACGGAGGCGATCCCGATCAGCGACGCCACAGGGCGCCGAACAGGAAGCCGAGCCCGAGGGCGAGCGCGAGCGTCGAGAACGGCCGCGCCTTCACGTTGTCCTCCAGTGTCGCGCCGACCGCGTCGGCGAGCTCGGTGACGGCGTCGCGGCTGCGCTCGCCGGCCTCGTGCACGGCGTCGCCGACATTGTCACGAACCCGGCGGAAGCGGTCGCGCACGCCGCCGAACGCCTCCTCGCCCGACGCGGCGAGCGCGTCGGAGAGCTGGCCGGCGAGCCGCGCGACGTCGTCCTTCAGACTCTGCAGATCCTTGCGGAGATCGTCGGCGGTGTTCGTGGGTCCGTTGACGGTGGCCATGGGGGTGCTCCGATGTCGCGGATGGTCGCGCGAATGGTTGACGGTCCGATGGTTGACGGTCCGATCGTTCGGATCGGGTGCGCGCGGACGGCGCGTCGGATCGGTAACGCGGTGACCCCGGAAAAGTTCGTGTCGCGCTCGGATCGCACGGACGTGATCAGGATCTCGTCGTTCGATGCGCGACCCGACTGATCGACTCGGTCGACCTCCGTTCGACGAGGAGAGGCGAAGGCCGCGCCGAATGTCACGCAGGGAAATGGTCGAGGGAACCCGCGCGATACCGTCGCGTTGCCGGAGCAGACACCACGCTGAGGAGGCTCGAATGGGTCGTTATTTCCTGCTCTGGATGCTCGGTATTCCGATTCCCGTGCTGGCGCTGATCTGGCTGTTCGGCGGCCTGCACTGACCCGCGCTCCGCTCGGTTCCCGCGGAGAACGGGATCCGGATCCACACGTCCTGCGGCTCCGGACCCTGCCTCCGCCGGACCGGCGGATATCGGTTCGATCTGCGAGCCGGAACGGCTCTCGAACGCGAAGCGCCGCGGACCCCGTCCGCGGCGCCTCTCGTGCGGCACGCCGCGCGGGAATCGACCGGCGCGATCAGGCGGCCGACCGCTCCGCGCGCGGGCCACGCTTGAGCGACTGCAGGAACTCGTGCACCGAGGCACCGAGCCGATGCGATTGCTCGGCGAGGCCTCCCGACGCCGACATGGTCGCTCCGGCGTGGCGTTCGGATTCGCAGGCGTGATCACTCACCCCGCGGATCGTCGTGACGATGTTCTGCACGCCGGCGAAGGCCTGCTCGATGTTGCGGGCGATGTCCTGGGTCGCCTGCGACTGTGCGCCGATCGCCGCCGCCACGTGTGTGGTGATCTGATCGACCTCGGCGATGGTGGCGCCGATCGAGCCGATGGCGTCGACCGCGGCACGTGTCGTGCTCTGCACCTCGACGATGCTCTTGGAGATGTCCTCGGTCGCCCGCGCCGTCTGGCCCGCGAGGCTCTTCACCTCCTGGGCGACCACCGCGAATCCCTTTCCTGCTTCGCCGGCGCGCGCCGCCTCGATGGTGGCGTTCAAGGCCAGGAGATTGGTCTGCGCCGCGATGGCGTTGATCAGCTCGACCACCTCGTCGATGCGGGCCGTCGCGGTCGACAGGCTGGCGATCGTTTGGCTCGCCTGCCCGACCTTGGCGACCGCCTCGCGGGCGATGGCGGCGGAGCGGTCGACGTCGCGGCCGATCTCCTCGGCCGAGGCGGCGAGCTCGGCGGTCGCCGCCGCGACCGTCTCCATGTTGGTCGAGGCGTCCTGCGAGGAGCGCTCCACCGCCTCGGCGTGCGAGCGCGTCTCGGCGGCGCCCTGGCCGAGCACGCCGGCGGTCTGCTCCATGTTGCCGACCGCGCCCGACATGGCGTCGACGACGCGCCCGATCGCCTCCTCGAACTGCGCCGTGTCGGCGTTGAAGGCGGCGACCCGGCAGCGGATCACCTCCATCGCGTCGTTGATCGTCTCGGCGGCGAGCTTGACGTTGCCGTGCAAGCCCTTCGGCAGGATCCGACGATGATACTTGTCGTCGCGGATGGCCGCCATGGCGGCGGTCGATTCGCGCACGAAGGCGTCGCAGCGATCGGTCGCGTCGTTGAAGGCGTGCTGCAGCCGGCCGATCGCGCCGCGATCCCGGATGTCGAGGATGCGGGCCTCGAAGTCGCCGCGGGCGACCCGCTCGGCGACGGCGGCCGCGTCGCGGCAGACACGCCCCAGGACGGCGAGGCGCCAGGCGACCACGGCGAGCGCCGGCGCCGTGACGGCGAGGCCGCCGGCCAGCACGGCGGGCGAGGCGAAGGCGAGACCCGCGCCGCCGAGCACGAGCCCGAGCGCGGCGGCGGCGACGCCGGCCGTCGCCTCAGAGAGCAAAGACGAGTTCATCGTAGGGCATGCCTTGAGCGTCGACGAAGTCGAGGAGCCGGCGATAGCCGGCGGCGAGCGCATCCTTGCCGTTGGCGTGCCGGGCCTCCTCGCGCAGCACCTCGGCATAGAGGGGCGCGACGGCCTCGACGGCACGGCGTTCGGGAACGCGACGGTTGGAGTGATAGCCGACGATCTGCCGGTTCTCGTCGAAGGACGGCGTGACGTGGGCGAACACCCAGTAGTGGTCGCCGTTCTTCGCCATGTTCTTCACGTAGGCGAAGACCTCGCGGCCGTCCTGGATCGTGTCCCACAGCAGCTTGAACACGGCGCGCGGCATGTCGGGGTGGCGGATGATGCTGTGAGGCTGCCCCATCAGCTCCGCCGCGCCGTAGCCGCAGATGTCGCAGAACACCTTGTTGGCGTAAGTGATCCGGCCCTTCAGGTCGGTCTTCGAGACGATCAGATCGTCGGGACTGAAAAAGACTTCTCGATGAGTCGGACTAATCCGAACCGACATGGCGCAGTTCCCATCCCGCCTTAACCCGTAAGCCCAACTTGAGGGTCTGCTGGTAAATATTTGCCTACAGTCGCCGTCACAAAGATTTGGCACGGCCTGCACATCCACCATGCAGCGCGGAATGGCGGGTCGTTCTCGCCCGGTTCGGTCGACCCTTCGTTCACCAAGGCGTTGCGATCACCACCCTTCGGTGCAGGCTCGATGCCGAATTGCACGCGCCCGGTGCACCGAAAGGCCACGACGCCGCGCCCCGTGGTGCACGGCCGACCGTGCACAACAGCGCCGTGGTGCAAGACGGGCTCGATCTCGCCGTCCGCCGTTAAGGTTGAGGCGAGGCTCGGCTTGCCGTCCCGGGCGACCGTCCGCACAGTCGTCTCCTGCGCCGACAGCGGCGCCGAGGAGGCAACGACGATGACGACGGACCGTCGCAAGGCCGCGCGCAGCCCCTCCTATCTCGGCGGGCAGCTCGTCTTCTCCGATCAGCGGCTGAGCGCCGAGTGCATCGTGCGCGACCGGTCGGATACCGGCGCGCTCCTGTTCGTCGCCGACGCCGGCCGCCTGCCGGACAGCTTCGACCTCACCATCACCAAGACGCGGACACGCTTCCGGGCGCGCACCCGGTGGCGGCGCGCCGACGCCCTCGGGGTCGAGCTCACCGCGCCCGCGGCGCCCCCGCGTGCCGCACCGGACGACCCGTTCGAGCACGATCGCGTCCTCCGTCTCAAGGCGGAGAACGAGCGCCTGAAGCGCCGCCTGCGCCAGCTGGAGGAGTGACGGCGAAGGCCGCACCGCCCACGGCACCGCCCTGCCGGCACGCCGTTCGCGCCGGCGCGGCGCCCGTGCCGGCCGAGCGTCGGGCAACGAACCCGTCACCCCGCCTCGAATCGTCGCAGCCGGCCGGACCGGGGGGTCTTTCTGTGCGGCACCGGTCCTGCTATCGCTCTGATCGGGAGATCGATCCGAGACGATGAACGAGAGCATCCGCACCCCCGCCCCTGACGCGACGACCACGCTGGCGCCGGACGCGGCCTTCGGGACGCCCCATGTCGACGACCGGCGCGCCGGCGACCGCCCGGCGGGCGGCCTGCAGCCGTCCTCCTCGCCCCGTCCGGCGGGCCACCCGCCGGTGAAGAACGGCCGCATCGGCGTGCTGATCGTCAATCTCGGCACGCCGGACGGCACCGATGCCGAATCGGTGAAGAAGTACTTGAAGGAATTCCTCTCCGACCGGCGGGTGATCGAGGAGACCGGGCTGATCTGGAAGCTCGTCCTCAACGGCATCATCCTGCGCACCCGGCCGGCCCAGAAGGGCCGCGACTACGAGAAAATCTGGAACACCGAGAAAAACGAGTCGCCGCTCAAGACCATCACGCGGTCGCAGAGCGACCTGCTGGCCGCGACCCTGGCGCCGGTGGACGGCCGGCTCGTGGTCGACTGGGCGATGCGCTACGGCAACCCCTCGATCGAATCGCGGCTCGACGCCCTCAAGGCCGAGGGTTGCGACCGCATCCTGCTGGTGCCGCTCTATCCGCAATACGCCGCCGCGACGACGGCGACGGTGTGCGACGAGGCGTTCCGGGCGCTCATGCGGATGCGCTGGCAGCCGACGCTGCGGGTCGCGCATCCCTGGTACGACGACCCGGTCTACATCGAGGCGCTGGCCCGCTCGATCGAGGCGGAGCTGGGCAAGCTCTCCTTCGTGCCGGACGTCCTGATCGCCTCCTTCCACGGCATCCCGAAGGAGTATTTCGACAAGGGCGACCCCTACTACTGCCACTGCGCCAAGACCCACCGGCTGCTGCGCGAACGGCTCGGCATGGACGAGACCCGCTTCCGGCTCACCTTCCAGTCGCGCTTCGGCCGCGCCGAATGGCTGCAGCCCTACACCGACATGACCGTCAAGGCGCTGGCCGAGAGCGGCGTGAAGAACCTCGCGATCGTCACGCCCGGCTTCACCTCGGACTGCCTGGAGACGCTGGAGGAGATCGCCGGCGAGAACGCCGAGATCTTCCACCACGGCGGCGGCGAGAACTTCGCCGCGATCCCCTGCCTGAACGACAGCGCCGCCGGCATGGACGTCCTGCGCACCGTCGTGCTGCGCGAGCTGAAGGGATGGGTGGAGGGCTGACGTCCGGCCTTCACGCCCCGTTCACGTCGCTTCTCGACATGTCCCGTCGTCGTCCGGCCGGCGCGAACCGAGCCGTCACATCCGTCCCCTAAGAGGTCGAACGCAGGCCGTCGCGCCGGCGTCGCGGCCATGCGCCCGACGGCCGCCGACGTGCGGCATCCTTGCGGTATCCGGGCGACCCCGCCACACTCCGGGCCGGATTCGCGCCAGGCACTCGAACGGGAGCACTTCGGATGATTCTCGGCGGCCTCGACATTTTCATCGTTCTTCTCGTTCTTCTCGCCATCCTCACCGTCTTCCTCGGCGTCAAGACGGTGCCACAGGGCTTCAACTGGACGGTCGAGCGGTTCGGCCGCTACACGCGCCTGCTCCCGCCCGGCCTCAACCTGATCATCCCGTTCATCGATCGGATCGGCCGCAAGATCAACGTCATGGAGCAGGTGCTCGACGTCCCCCAGCAGGACGTGATCACCAAGGACAACGCCACCGTCACGGTCGACGGTGTCGCCTTCTTCCAGGTGTTCGACGCCGTCAAGGCGAGCTACGAGGTGGCGCAGCTCGACCAGGCGATCGTCAAGCTGACCATGACCAACATCCGCTCGGTCATGGGCTCGATGGATCTCGACCAGGTTCTCTCCCACCGCGACGAGATCAACACCCGGCTGCTGCGCGTCGTCGACGCCGCCGTGTCGCCCTGGGGCATCAAGGTCACCCGCATCGAGATCAAGGACATCTTCCCGCCCGCCGACCTCGTCAACGCGATGGGTCGGCAGATGAAGGCGGAGCGCGAGAAGCGCGCCGAGATTCTCTCGGCCGAGGGCCAGCGGCAGTCCGAGATCCTGCGCGCCGAGGGCGCCAAGCAGTCGCAGATCCTCGAGGCCGAGGGCCGCCGCGAGGCGGCGTTCCGCGACGCCGAGGCGCGCGAGCGGCTCGCCCAGGCCGAGGCCAAGGCGACCGAGATGGTGAGCCAAGCTGTCGAGCAGGGCAGCGTCGCGGCGCTGAACTACTTCATCGCCGAAAAGTACCTGAAGGCGTTCGCCGAGCTCGCCCGCTCGCCGAACCAGAAGGTGCTGATGCTGCCGATCGAGGCGACCAACGTGCTCGGCTCGCTCGCCGGCATCGCCGAGATCGCCAAGTCGACGTTCGAGGAGCGCGCGCAGGGCGCGCCGCGCGCCACGGGCCGACCGACGCCGACCGGTCCGTCCGGTCCGTCCGTTCCGCCTCCCCCGCCGCCCGTGAGGTGAGTCATGTCCGTCCTGTCGTCGCTCGGCGCGTCCCTCGGGCCCTGGGGCTGGCTGGCCGGCGCCGCCGTGCTGCTGATCGCCGAGATCGTGGTGCCGGGCATCTTCCTTTTGTGGCTCGGCATCGCCGCCCTGATCGTCGGCCTCGTCTCGTTCGTGATCGATTGGGGCTGGCAGCTGCAGTGGCTCGCCTTCGCGCTGATCTCGCTCGCCGCGATCCCGCTGTGGCGCAAGCTCGCACGCGCCGGCGAGACGACCGATCAGCCGTTCCTCAACAAGCGCCTGGAGGCGATGGTCGGCCGCGTGTTCACGCTGGAGCGGCCGATCGTCGGCGGCGCCGGCACCATCGCGATCGACGACACGGTGTGGCGGGTGACGGGCGACGACGCGCCGGCCGGCACCCGCATCCGCATCGCCCGCGTGGACGGCGCCACCATCCACGTCGAGCGGGCGGAGGCGTGACGCTTCGCCCGCTGCACGTCCCGCCCCGGCGGATCGGTCGCGCGGCCGCCGGGCCGCGTCGGGCCGAGAAGCGGCTCAGGCGGCCCGCACCGTGTCGAGGAA